>CADBRC010000268.1 GCA_902796985.1 uncultured Spirochaetaceae bacterium | reverse complement strand
CGACTACGACCATATACATGGACATCCAGGGAACGAACAAGATTATCGGGGGCAACCACGGAGGACTGAAGTTCAGGAATTCTGTTGATGATGCTGTTACTTCGACGGGGGGGCACTTTGACGTCATATTCACTACGTCCTCGTCCGGTACGATTGAGCTGGGCTTCCAGCATTCCGGTACCGCCGGCTGCATACAGGTCCAGAATGTCACGGCGACTTTCTCCGTCGCTCCCGGCTGCACGGTCTCCGAGATGAAGGTCGGCAGCACGACATACACGGACTGGAACACGTTCATCGCCAAAGCACGGGAGAATACGAGCGCAGACAAAAAAGCGAGCTTCAGGATTACCCGCGATTAGGAGAGCCGGGAGGCCGGGGCACTCACCGTCGTCCGCGTCAATATTGCTCGTGGTTATCTCACTTTTTTTGCCGGATAACCACGAGCAATCCTGCACTCACTCCGGATCCGCGAACAGGTCGTCCAGCGTCACCTGGCTGGAAATCCTCTGGCTGTACATGTTCAGCTTCACGCCGTAGGTCGTGATGAAGGTCAGCTGCAGGGCCTTCCGCGTCCCGGTGACCTCGGTGAACCTGCTTATTTTCCGGCGGATGTCGGCATCGCAGTCCTTGTCAATCACGTACTCGTCCCCGGCGAACTTCATCTCGCAGACGTTTATGACCCGGTCGCGCCTGTCGATGAGCATGTCTATCTGCGCCCCGTCGTGATCCTCGTCCGCCTGCACGAACCACGAGGACTCGCTGGAAAGCACCCCGGCTATCCCGATTTTCCTCTTTATCTGCCGTATATGGTCCTTGCAGAGTTGCTCGAAGGTGAGGCCCGCCCACGCCTTCCGCGCGGGGTTGTCCAGGGAATTCGACCAGAAGCGTTCGTCCAGCCCCGGCTTCCCCCGGACGAACCTGAGAAAGAACATCGTGAAGTAGTCCGATAGCTGGTACATGGCCAGCCGCTTCTTGTTCCCGTAGAAGGGGTATTCGCGTACGAAGCCCGAGTCCACGAGGTTCTTCAGCATCTTGGAAAGCTGCGTGTTGTCGCTCATCTTCGTCTTTTCCACGAGCTCCTTGCGCGAGAGGCCGATCCTTCTGGAAGAGAGGGCCTCCACAATCTTTATGTAGCTGTCGGAGTTGCTGAAGAGCGTCTTGTACAGGTGGTCGAATTCGTCCCACAAAAGCGCGTGCTTCTCAAAGAAAAGCCTGTCGATGTTCGCGCTGAAAGGTATCCCGCCGTCGAGCATGTTCAGGTAGTAGGGAATGCCGCCCAGAATCATGTAGCACTCGCAGATGTCGTATCGGCTCCATGAGATGCTCTTGGAGGCAAGGAAAAGCTCGGTCTCGCGCAGGGTGAACGGCTCAAGGTATATCCTGAGGTTCTGGCGGTTGAAGAGCCCGCCCCTGTTGTGGTCTATGTTCTCCACGAGCCATGACGTTGCCGAGCCGCATACGATGAAAAGCAGGTCGTCCTTTGATGAGCCGTAGCTGTTCCAGAAATACTCGAAGGCCGCAAGGAAGCCGGACTTGTGGTTGTCCAGCCAGGGCATCTCGTCAAAGAACACGACGTGCTTCTTGCCGTCGTCCAGCCCGTCCAGGTAGTCCCGCAGCTGGTAAAAGGCCTCCTGCCAGTCCTTGGGGACGGGGGCTGTCCCGCCCTTGCGCCTGAGCTCCTCGTGGAAGTTGTTCAGCTGACCGTCCTTCTTGAGCGTGTAGTCCCCGACCAGCTTGAACGTGAACTGACCTCCGAATGTCTGGTTGACGAGGAAGGTTTTGCCGACGCGCCGCCTCCCGTAGAGGATGACGAGCTGGGACTCCTGCGAGGCATAGCAGTTCTCCAGCTGGCGGATTTCTTTTTTTCGTCCGATTATGAGCTTGGAAGCCATGCCTCATTTATAGCACGCCCCGCGTCCCGCGTCAATATTACTCGTGGTTATCTCACTTTTTTTGCCGGATAACCACGAGCAATCCGGACGGAGGGCAATGTTCGGAGCGTCTTGCACAGCTGTCTCACCCGGACGGGTGCGGAATCTCACACGGACGGGCGCGGGAGCTGCGGCTCTCATCCCCCGCCCCTAGCCAAAACGCCCCTGCTCCGCCCATCCGCCCGATTGTACAAATCCGCAGAATCAGATAGAATGAGCGTATAAAAAGCTTTCGTTAACAGGAGTTACTATATGTCAGATACGATGCATGCTTTGCAGAAGAACCCCAACTGGAAGGGGAGGCGCGGCCCGGTCGTCCTCGTGATTATGGACGGCGTGGGCTACGGCAAGTACGAGGACGGGGACGCGGTCAAGGCCGCCCGGATGAAGTACCTGGACTGGTTCACGGCAAACTGCCCCCACACCAAGCTCAAGGCCCACGGAACGGCGGTCGGCCTTCCGAGCGATGACGACATGGGCAACAGCGAGGTCGGCCACAACGCGATGGGCTGCGGCCGCGTCTTCGCGCAGGGAGCCAAGCTGGTCGGCGAGTCCATCGCCAACGGCTCCATGTTCCAGGCCGCGACCTGGAAGAAGCTGGTCAAGAACGTAAACGACAAGGGCAGCACCCTGCACTTCATCGGCCTCGTGTCCGACGGCAACGTGCACTCCCACATCGACCACCTGAAGGCGATGGTCACCCAGGCGAGCAAGGACGGGGTCAAGAAGCTCCGCGTTCATGCCCTCTTGGACGGCCGCGACGTGGACCCCACCTCCGCCCTCAACTACATCACCCCGCTCGAGGAGTTCCTGGCGGGCTTTGCGGGCGTGGACTACCGGATCGCTTCCGGCGGCGGCCGCATGTACATGACGATGGACCGCTACAACGCGGACTGGAGCATGGTGGAGCGCGGCTGGAAGGCCCACGTCCTGGGCGAGGGCCGCATGTTCGACAGCGCGACCAAGGCGATCGAGACCTACCGCTCAGAGGTTCCCGGCATCCTTGACCAGGACATGCACGAGTTCGTCATTGCCGAGGGCGGCAAGCCCGTCGGCACGATTGAGGACGGCGACAGCGTCATCTACTTCAACTTCCGCGGCGACCGCGCCCTGGAGATGACCCGCGCCTTCGAGACCCCCAAGGGCGGCGACCTGCCCTTTGACCGCAAGCGCGTCCCGGCAGTGGAGTACGCCGGCATGATGGAGTACGACGGCGACGCCCACGTGCCCGCCCAGTACCTGGTGAACCCGCCGAGCATCGACCGCACGATGGGCGAGTACCTGACCAAGACCGGCGTGAAGCTCCTCGCCATCTCCGAGACCCAGAAGTACGGGCACGTGACCTACTTCTTCAACGGCAACAAGCAGGGCAAGTTCGACGAGAAGCTTGAGGACTACGTGGAGGTCCCCTCCGACGTGGTGCCCTTCGAGCAGCGCCCCTGGATGAAGTGCGCCGAAATCACCGACAAGGTGATCGAGGCGATCAAGAGCGGCAAGTACGACCACATCCGCCTGAACTTCCCGAACGGCGACATGGTGGGCCACACCGGCGTGTTCGACGCGGTCGTCTGTTCTATGGAAGGAATGGACCTGCAGCTGGGCAGGCTCAAGGCGGCGATCGACGAGGCGGGCGGCATCCTCTGCCTGACCGCTGACCACGGCAACAGCGACGACATGTACGAGCACGCCAAGGACGGCAGCGTCAAGAAGGACAAGTCCGGCGAGCCCAAGGCCAAGACGAGCCACTCGCTCAACCCCGTCCCGGGCATCATCTACGACCCCGAGTACAAGGGCGAATACGACAACACGAAGCTCAACGACGGCCTGGGAATCAGCTCATGGCCGGCAACGCTGACTAATTTGATGGGGTACGTACCGCCGACGGATTATGATAAGAGTATCATAAACCTGAAATAGTCAGTGCGAGTTTGCCGCAGGCAAACTCGTTAAGGTCGCTTTAGCGACCGACGGTACGTTCCGCCGACCGACTACGACAAGAGCATGGTCAACCTGAAGTAATTAACGCGTGCCTGTTTCGAGAGTTTCGGCGTTTGGAACAGGCCCTCTATTGAAATTATTATAGGAGACCTCGAAAAACCTCCAAGTCGTT
>CADBRC010000267.1 GCA_902796985.1 uncultured Spirochaetaceae bacterium | reverse complement strand
GCCACGATGTCCGGCGCGTTGGGCGAAAGCTTGACCATCAGGGGCTTTCTGGTCGCATTCCTGACGGCGGCGACGCAGCTTGCGGCCTTGGCAGGATCCAGTCCCCACGCCTGCCCGCCCGCCTTGACGTTGGGGCAGCTGATGTTCAGCTCTATCATCGGGATGTCCGTCTTGTCCAGCAGGGCCGCACCCTCGGCGTATGATTCCAGGTCGCTCCCCGCAAGGTTCGCGATGGCAACGGGGCGCAGCTTGAGCATGGCAGGAAGTTCGTCCTCTATGAATGCCTTCACGCCGGGGTTCTGCAAACCGATTGAGTTGATGTTGCCCGAAGCGACTTCGATAATCCGCTGGCCGGAGTTGCCCAGGCGCGGCTCCAGCGTCACGCCTTTGCCGACTATGCCGCCCAGAACGTCCACGTTCTCCATTCCCCGGTAGTTCTGTCCGAAGCCGAAGGTACCCGAAGCGGCCATGACGGGGTTGCTGAATTTCACGCCCGAAATCCTGACCGTCAGGTCGGGCATATAGTCAATCGGAAGGGGCTTCCTTCTGGGAGCGGGCTTGTCAAAGACCAGCCGCTCGGCGTCAAAGACCGGGCCGTCCTTGCAGACCCGTGCGTTCCCGCTGGCCGTCGGAATCGTGCAGCCTAGGCATGCCCCGACACCGCAGAGCATGCGGGCCTCCATGCTCACGTAGCAGCGGATCCCGGTCTCGGCGGCCAGCTCCTTCAGATAGGCGAGCATGGGGATGGGGCCGCATGCGAAGATAATCTTATATCCCCTCTCCCGTATCAGTTCGGCAGTCAGCACTGCATTCAGCATGCCGCGGGTTCCCTCGCTGCCGTCCTCGGTCGTTACGGAGAGGGAGTCGGCCCTGATGTTCCTGAGCCCGTAGCTCGCACCCTTGAAGCTTGCAAAGAAGTCGTATGATCTGTCCGGAAGGGACTCGGCAAAGAAGGCGACCGGTGCAACACCGATACCCCCGCCGGCAATGCAGATTTCCGGACTGAGCCCGGGCTTCCTGACAGTCTGTATGTCATCAGGAAGGGAAAATCCCGTACCGAGGGGGCCTATAATCTGAAGCTCATCACCCGGGAGCAGGCTGGTCAGCTCATGGGTCCCTTTGCCCTTGCGCAGGATGAGGAACTGGAGCTTTACGACCTTAAGCCCGGTCTGGGCATCGATGTGAACGTCGCAGTGGTAGACGCTGATGGGGCGGCCATACTCGACCGCGCTGACAGCCCTGCGGAGCAGGTAGAACTGCCCGGGCTTGGGTGCCTGCTGCTCTGGACGGGGAAGTATTGCGTCCGTCTCAAGCAGGTATACGTCCGACTGATCTTTGACTAAGGTTGATTTACTTACAATGCACTTGCAGAAGTACTGAAGCCCGTGCCCGGCTGCGTCTATTTCGGCTTTGTCCATAATCTGATTGTATCAGATTCCCGCGCTTTAGGTAAGGGGTAGCGAAGCCTCGAACCAAGGGGTAGCAGCGCTCTAGGCGCAGCTTCAGCCGAGCAGCCTTGTCACCGCGTCCAGCAGGGACTCACCCTCACCCAGCCTGACGCTCTCCCTGCAGCCTGCATTCCTGCCGGCCTCCTCATCGCGCCAGCTGTCGCCTATCATAAACGAAGAGGCAAGATCTATGCAGAAGTCCGCCGCCGCCCGCCGGAAAAGGCCTGTCTCAGGCTTGCGGCAGGAGCAGGCCCGCTTGTAGGCGATCCGTTCTCCGGGGAAACCCGCATCAGGGTGATGGGGGCAGAAATATACCGCATCCAGAAAGGCCCCTTTGCGCCCGAGCAAGGTCTCCATTTTGTCGTGTATCTGCCTGAGCTGGGGAAAGTCCAGCTCGCCTCTGGCTATCTGCGGCTGGTTGGTCACGACGACGGCAAGGTAGCCGCTCCCGTTTATCCTGCGCACGGCTTCCGCAGCACCGGGCAGGAGCTCCATGTCGTCTATATTCTTGAGGAAGCCCGCGCTCCTGTTGATTGTCCCGTCCCTGTCCAGAAAGAAAGCCTTCTGCGGACAGCTCAGGTTCCTCGCACTGACGAGTCCTGCCCCTATGTCCGCCTCCACCTGCCGGTAACGCTCAGGCGTCCCCATGTCCTTGACGTACTCGCTGGAATCGTATGCGTAGATGCCGCCTCCCGCAACGGCGGGTTTGAGTATGTCGCGGTCCAGGTCCAGCTTGCCGCCCCGCTTCTCCGGAGGAAGGGCCGCGGCCGCCTGTGCCAGCAGGACAGGGGAGACAATCTGTATGCCTGCGTTGACCCGGTTGTGATACCAGAGCCGCTCGTCCTCCTTGTTCAGCCAGCGGACAACCCGGTGGCTGTCGCGGGGCATATCGCCTTCCATCTCCGGGGGCAGGATTTCCGTCTCTATCAGCGCGGAGTCATAGGGATGGCTGTTGGGGTGGGTCATCAGGCTGGCCAGAGCGCCGTGTTCCCGGTGGAAAGCGATGAAGCGGGCAAAGTCTATGTCGAATACCGTATCCCCGTTCAGCAGGAGGAAGTCTCCGGCTCCAGAGTCAAGCAGCCCCGGAAGCCTGTAGAGCGCACCGGCGGTCCCGAGGGGTTCGGTCTCTTCGTAATAGTCTATCTGCACGCCGAAAGCGGCACCATCGGCAAAGTAGTCCCGGATAAAATGCCCCAGGTGTCCGATGACGAGCGTGATGTCAGTGATTTTGTTCCGCGCGAGGCACTCGATTTCCCATTGCAGGATAGGCTTACCGCATATCCGTATCATCGGCTTGGGGATGTCGCACGCCACGCTGGCAATCCGCGTTCCCTTGCCGCCCGCCATTATGACCGCTTTCATTCCGGAAAAAACCGCTCCTCTATCTGGAGGCAGAGCGCGTGGTAAACGGGCAGGTGCAGCTCCTGAATCTTGAATGTCTCCTGTTCGGGGACGATTATCGCAGCGTCGGCAAGCTTTGCGATGCGCCCTCCGTCACGGCCGGTCAGCGCGATTGTGGCAAGGCCCTTCGCCTTGGCGACGATCATCGCGTATACGATGTCTTTGGAGTTTCCGCTCGTGGAGATGCCGAGGAAGACGTCCTCTTTCCTGCCGAGGCCCATGACTTCCTGGGCAAAGACTACGTTTCCGTCCACGTCGTTCAGGCTGGCAGTCAGGAGGGCAGTCTGGTTGCAGAGGCTTACCGCGGGAAGGCTTCCTTCCAGCTTGTCCGCAAGATATGCGCCGCCCTCACCGTCAATTTGGGAGAGCCTGTCCAGAAAGGACTTGTCCGGCCGCCGCTTCTTGATGAAAGCCTTGAGCAGTTCTCCGGTGATATGGTCGCTGTCAGCCGCACTGCCCCCGTTGCCCGCCACAAGCAGCTTGCCGCCGGCGGCAAAGGATTTCTCGAGCAGGGCGTATGAATCACGGATACCCTGCCCGCATGCGGAGAGGGCGGGATAGCGGGACAGCAGTTCCTCTATGTGGTCCGTCATAGCCCCTGCCAGTTCTGTTCTTTCAGCCGGACGGACGTTTCCTCTTCGTCCAGCTCCAGAGGAGGCAGGCCGGTCTTCTCCAGCTGTTCCAGCTGGCTCTTGAGCGCCCATGAAATCTTGTTCTGTTCCTCAAGCCGCTGCGCGAGCACCTTGCTCAGGAAGATGCCGTAGTGCGGGTTCCGGCGGATGAGGAGGAGGAAGACCGCCTTGGGGACTTTGATGAGGCGGCACATGTTGCCGGTTGCTATGACCGTTGCCGTCCGCCTGTCGTCCAGAAGGAAGGCCATCTCACCGATGAACATGTCGGCAGGGGTCAGTATGGCGGAAAGCCTTCCGTTCATGTAGACCGCGTACCGTCCGGAGACGATGAAGTAGAGGTCGTTGCTCAGGTCGTTCTGGCGGCAGACGATTTCCTTGTCCTTGTAGTGTATCGTATCCAGATTCTGGATGAAGCCCGGAATCGCGTTCACGGAGTCCATGCTGTTCTTTATGGCGAAGGTAACGATGTTGCCCTTCTCGTTGTACTCGACTTTCTGAACCACGCCCTGGCTCATCTTTATGCCGCGGCCGTGCAGCTCCTCGTCTTCGGCCCGGTGTTCCAGCATTTTCTTCCAGTCAAAGCCGTCCCCGTCATCTTCGATCCTGAATGCGGAGGCCCCTTTGCGTATCTCGTAGTAAATGCGGACCTTCCGGTCCTTATACTTGTCCATCTGGCTGCGGTCGGCAATCAGGTCCATAATGTCGTTGCCTTCCATGAGCCACTTGGTCTTCTCGCTGTAGCTTATCTCCAGGTTGCCGTGCTCGACGGCGTTGTTCAGGAACTCGGACAGGGCCAGCTTGAGGCCGGAACAGCTGTCGCGGGAGATGCGGTCGGTATTGTAGAGGTAGCTGACCAGCATGTTGGAGTAGAAGTGCAGGTTCATCGGGTCGTTGCCGGAGACAAAGCTGCCCTTCTCCTCACCGCCGATTATCTCCTTGAGGCCGCGCGTGTAGAGGAACTGATCGTTGGCGGCAAGAATCTTGAGCATCCGCTGGAAGTGGTCGCGGAACTCCCCGGCAGTGACGGTCGCGAGAATGTTCACGTCCTTCTTTTCTTCCAGCTCCCTCGCCTTGCTCCTGCTTTTGCAGATGACGATGATGCCTCCGGAGTGCAGCCAGTTGTCTTCGCACACTGCGTCCAGAACGGTCTGGCAGTCCAGTTTCTCATCTGCGAAGTCAAGGACCTTTATCTCGGGGAGCTCATAGTTTATGTAGGCAATCGCACTCTCGCTGTCGTTGAATATGTCGGCGGAGAAATCCTGCAGATCCCTCACGCCCTCCATGACGGACTGCTCGATTACGGGGTTCTTTGTCACAGCAACGATCTTCTTCATTCCATTATCCTCCTTTTCACTGTAAAGCAAATTCGCCGTTATTGCAAGAGGAAAGGGCCGTG
>CADBRC010000266.1 GCA_902796985.1 uncultured Spirochaetaceae bacterium | reverse complement strand
CCTTGCCCTTGTACAGTTTCATCTGGTAGTCCTTGCCTCCCGCCGTAAAGCTCATCTCGGATGCGAGCCTGTAGCCCGCAGGAACAGAGGCATTGTCGGCAAGCCATTCTGAGGCGGACAGAAGCGAGAGGGACGAAATCCAGCTTGCAACCTTGTCGCTGTCAGGCTCCTTGCCTTCCTCCGGGGAAGCGGACAGGAGCTTCCAGCTTGCCTTGCTGACGCTCATGCTGTCAGTGCCTTCCTCCGTTTCCACTGCGGCAGCTTCCTCCCTCATGAAGGAGAAGCTTTCTGCCTGCGCTTCTCCGGCAGCCTCTTCTTCCTCCGGGTAGACGGTGCAGCTGACTTTTTCTATCGTTTCGCTGTCGCTGAGCGAGTAGATGCTTTTGCTCCGTATGTCATTGCACTGCTTGTCAAAGTCCCGGCGCAGGGCGCTGCCGACTATGTACACCGCCCCGTCGTTGTCAAGCTGCACATAATTCTGGCTGCCTGTCGATGTCGCCTTGCCGATGTGCAGGGTGCGGACTGGTGCGGACTGGCTGTAGGCGGTCACGACGATTTGGGAAGCGTCGTCCAGTCCGTACCTCACGCTGTCACTCCCCACGGACCGGGTCGCCGTGGCGAGCAGCTTCAGGTCCTTGACTTCAGCGACCAGGTTTTCCACGATGCCCTGCGAGGCCTCGTATTCGGTCTGGCCTTCTCCCCGGCTGACGAACCAGCTTCCGTCTTTCAGCGACAGGCGGACTTCCGAAGAAGCCGTCTGTATCGTGAGCGAGTCAATATCCGCCTCAAGCGGCAGGGACTTTATGCCGGTCTTGCGCGAAAGGGCAAGCTGGACTATGTAGACGCACAGCAGGACCGCTATGCATGACAGCAGTATGATTTTCCGCATATATGGATTTTTCATTTGGACACCTCACGTTCGTCGTCCGCGTCATAGCGGAGGCGTATTTCCTTTCTGTGCGCGCTGCGTGAAAGCAGGGCGAGGATTCCGATAAGGGCGACAATAACGGCCAGCCCTATAATGTTGAAATACTTTGCGAATGTCACGAGCGGGCCGTTGTATACGTACAGGCTGCTCAGGCTCAGGCCCTTCGTCCTCATGGCGCAGAGATCTCCGTTTCCGTTCAGGTAATCGACGGAGTTCTCCAGAAGCTTTGCGATGGCGGAGCTGCTGTTTGCCTCCAGTATCTGGCTGCTGGTGATGTAGGAGGTCGGGATGAGTAATATCTTGCCCTCCTGAGTGCTCTTCGGGGTATGATTTTCACCGCTCAGGCTGCCGGAGCTTGCGGCGGCAGGGCTGGCGGCGGCTTCTCCGTTCCCCGTACCGGCCTCTGCCTCTGCGGCCGGCTCCTCGGGCTTTTTGGCGAACGCACTTTCGAACTTGCCTTCGATGAGAACTGCCAGCCCGTAGCTCTTCATGCCGGACTTATCCGCAGGAGGGGTCACGGTGAAGGGAGTCAGCATCACGTTGTCTGCCATTGTCCAGGACTTGTCCGAACTTGATGCCAGGACCGTCACCTTTGTGTCTGCCTTTGCCTCTGCCTCGGACGTGTCCAGCACGCCGGGCATGAGGAAGATGACGTTGCCCAGGTTTGCGCTGACAGGGTTCTTCTGGTTCAGCCTCTTGTCGCTCAGGAAGGGGGCATAGTAGAAGTTCAGCTTGCCGTACTGCTGGGTGGGCTGCGTGTAGCATTCCTCATCCAGCACGTAGGCATTCTCGGCCTTGACGCCGTAGCGTTCGAGCAGCTTCTCAAGCCCGGTCGTTATCTTCTCGTAGTTCGTCTCGCCGGTGTAGGGGTTGGACTGCGCGTCAAAGGGATCCAGAAGAAGCATCAGGTTTCCGCCCCGCATCAGGAACTGGTCCACCTTGTACAGCTCGGTCTCGCTGAACGCCGTCTTGGGGCCGTTTATCATCAGGGTCTGTACGCCGCCGGGTATGTCCTTCTTGGACAGGTCAAGCTCTTCCAGAGTGTAGCTGTCCTTGACCAGCCCCGCGAAGTTGCCCGCCCCGTTCTGCGCATCGGCAAGCGAAAGTTCCCCGTGGTTCGTCACGTATGCGATTTTGGCGGATTTGGATGCGAGCGCCTTTACGCTGTCGGTCAGGTTCTCCTCCAGATCGTCCAGGCCGTCGACTGCGTATGTGAATATCATGCTGACCATCTGGAGCGGCACGGTGCGGAACTTGTCTCCCGCCTCCACGACCAGACCAAGCGAACCGCGCTCGGTCCCGCCCCTGTCGTCCTTCCATTCCACAATCTGAATGCCGTAACGCCCGGACAGGGCCTCTGCATCCGCCGGATCAGGGTCCTCCATGCGGAGGGTCATCCTGTTCTGGAACTTGGCGTTGACTTTGCCGAACGCGTCCTGCACCATCCTGTCCATCTCGTCGAATCCGGAGATTCCGAAGTCTGCAAGCTTTTTGGACCGGTACAGGGTCACCGTCACGTCTCCGTCAATCCCGGACAAAGCGTTGGTGTTGGAGATGATTTTGCCAATCGTCTGGCTTATCTTGTATTCAAGGCCGTCCGTATCGGTCAGTCCGTCCAGCTTCTCTATCTGATCGGCGTAGCTGAACGCCATGCCCATGTATGCGCTCTTGAACCCGAATTCGTTCTGTGCGAACTCCTGAATCTGTACCTGGCTTATGCCGTACTTGCGGGCGAGCGACTGGTTCTCGCTGTCCTCCATGTCGTACAGCTCGTAGGTCAGTTTGCCCCTGGACGCGCCCTTGTACTCGGACAGGATGTCCGTAACGTACTGGTAAACCGTCGAATAGGGGGCGGGCAGGTTCCGCGAGAAGAAAACCTTTATGTCGAGCGGCTCTTCCACCGACCTGACAAGCTCCTTGCTCGCAGCTGAGAGCGAGTATGATTTGGTCTTGGTCAAATCCCAGCGCAGGAAGGCGCGGGAGGCGACCAGATTCAAAAGAACGACCGCTATGATGAAGAGGGCGGTGTCCCCCGCCGGGTTTTTGAGCCAGCGGAGAAAGGCGTTCCCGGATGTCTGGCCTTTATTCTGTTCTATAGTATTTTCTGTATCAGCCATAATCAGCCCCTCCTTGAGTTCTCTATGCTCCGCACGGTCAGTACGAAGAATACTGCCGCGAGGGAGACAAAGTAGATGATGTCCCTTGTGTCCACAATGCCCCGCGAGATGGAATCAAAGTGACTGCTCGCGGAGATGAACGTAACGAAGTTTACGAGGACTCCCGGAAGCAGGACCTCGAAGCTGCTGATAAGCGAGAGCACTATGCAGATTGCGAAGGCGATGAAGAAGGCGATTATCTGGTTTCTGGTCGTGGACGAAGCGTAGAGTCCGATTGCCGTGAACGCTGCGCACAGAAGCACGCTGCCTATGTAGCCGCCGGCAATCGGCCCCATGTCGGGCGAACCGAAGATGCGGCAGGTCAGCACGTAGAAGAGCGTGGGAACCAGCATCAGCAGGGCCGCCGTGAAAGTCGCAAGGTACTTGCCCAGAACGACATCGACCGTGGAGACCGGCAGGGTCAGCAGGGTTTCGAACGACCCGCTCCTCCGCTCCTCGCTGAACATCCGCATTGAGAGGGCGGGGATGAAGAGGCTGAATATAATGGGCAGCATCTGGAAGAAGTTCCTCAGCTCCGCCCGCCGGATGGCGAAGAAGGTGGAGAAGAGTACGAAGCCCGAGAACAGGAGGAAGAAGCAGCCGACGATGTATGCTATCGGGCTGGAAAAATATGCGGCAAGCTCCCTCTTCATGATGACTTTCCAGCCGGCCTGTGTCTTTGTGCTTGAATTTGCTGAGCTCATTTCTCGTTTCCTCCTGCCGTGAGCGTCCTGAACACGTCCTCAAGGCTGTTCTTGCGCGTCTCCATCTCGTAGAGATCCCAGCCGTTTTCGAATATGAGCCGGGCTATCTCCGGCCGTGCGTCCTTTTCTTTGGTAATCGAAAGGGTTGCTGCGGTCTTGTCCCCTTCCGCCGTGACGGAGCAGGAGGCTGTGCCGGACAGGGCCTCCAGCGCGGATTTGAGGGCGGCTGCATCCGCCTTGCCGACGAGGAGGCGGACCTCGTCCCTGCTGGTATGCTGGGCGCGGAGCTCTTCGGTGGGGCTGTCGGCGATTTTTCTGCCGCCCGATATGATGATGACCCGGCCGCAGATGCTCTCCACCTCGCTCAGGATGTGGGTG
>CADBRC010000265.1 GCA_902796985.1 uncultured Spirochaetaceae bacterium | reverse complement strand
AAGATGGAGGAGCGGAACTGGGGCTTCATGGAGCGCAAGGAGATACCCGACGGAACGGGCATGCTCTTTGTCTTTGAGAGGGATCAGGTCCTGAACTTCTGGATGAAGAATACGCCTCACCCGCTCTCTATAGCATACATAGATTCCAAGGGGGTGATTTCCGATATACTGGACATGACCCCCTACAGCGAAGAGAGCATACGAAGCAGCCGTTCGGTCCGCTATGCGCTGGAGGTGCCGCAGGGCTTCTTTAGGGCAAGGGGGGTCGCCGTCGGTGATACTGTGGCCTGTGCAGACGGGCAGCCTCTTAAAGAAATCAAAAAGTGAACTCTTCCATGCCGTTCTATGCCCTTGCATAAAAGCAAGTAATTTTTTACAATGGGGCCGATATGAACGGTGACTTGATAGAACAGTTTGTTGACAAAGAGACCCTTCAGGCAATGGATTCCCTTTTGAACACCGCCGATGAAGCCGTTGCCAGCGAGGCAGGGGTCAAGCTTTCTGCCAGCTTTGACGGCGGGGCCGGCTCTTTCGGTCTGATAGCCCGCGGGGAGGGCGAGGAGAAGCTTGTCAGCAGCTTCCACAACAACCTTGTTCTTTTGATAGAGAAAACCTGGGTTGAGAAATCCGATGTTGCCCTCAAGGCTCAGGTTTTGTACCGGCTTGAGGAATTTACCAAGTTCATGGGGGGCAGGGGCTATTCCGAGGCATATCCCTTCTTTTTCAATATAGTCGATGATGTCGTATACCTGATGTTCGGTGCGCAGACGAAGAGCAAGTCGTTCGATGAGTATGCGATGCGGATTGACCCGGACTTCGGTGTATTCTGGTGGTACGTCGAATCCCTTCCTCGGGATGCCAAGTGGGATGACGGCAAAAAGCGGCTCGCCATTCTTCTGGGTATGTATTATCTGGCAAATTTCTAGGGCAGGCATATATGGACATAGATGCTGTATGCCAGAAGCTCCGTGCCGGGGCTGACAAGCTGGCCATGCATACGGCTGCGCAGAAAAACCATGCGCTTGAGTGTGTCAAGGAAGCCCTTCTGCAGAGTCGGGATTTGATTCTTTCTGCCAACGCCAGGGACGTGGAGGCCTCTCGGGAAGCCGGGGTTTCTGAGGCTCTGGTCGAGCGGCTTGCGCTTGATGTCAAGAAGTTCACTTCGATTTTACAGGCCATCGATGTCGTCATAGGCCAGAACGACCCGATCGGAGAGGAGATAGCCGGCTGGAAGGCACCCAAGGGGATGCAGATACGGCAGGTCAGGGTTCCTCTCGGGGTTGTCGGGATAATCTACGAGTCCCGTCCCAATGTCACTGTCGATGCCTTTGCGCTCGCATACAAGAGCGGCAATGCAATCCTGCTCCGCGGCTCTTCTTCTGCAGTGAATTCCAACAAGGCAATAGTCGCCGCCATAGCCCACGGTCTGTCACAGGCGGGCAGTGACGGCGTTCGCGACGCGATATATCTCTGCGAGGACGGGAACCATGAGGACGTGGACCAGATGCTCGCCGCGGTCGGCAAGATAGACGTGCTTCTTCCGCGCGGTTCTTCCCGCCTGATAAACGCCGTCGTGGAAAAGGCCCGCGTTCCCGTCATTCAGACCGGGGCGGGGGTCTGCCACCTCTACGTCGATGATGACGCGGATATCAGTATGGCGGTCAACCTGACCCGCAACTCCAAGATGCAGCGGCCGGGGGCATGCAATGCGATAGAGACGCTGCTTGTCAGCAAGCGGATTGCCGGAGAGTTTCTGCCCGCGCTCGCGAGGGCTCTGGAAGGTAGGGTTCGCCTGCTTGCCGATGAGATTTCATATCCGCTTCTCTTTGAGGCCCTTCGCAAGAGCGGCATACTGGACCAGAACGGAGAGTGCCTGGACCGGGCGAGCAAGGACGACTTTGGTTTTGAATTCCTGGACTTCACGCTTGCAGTCAAATGCATCGGGTCGGTCGAGGAGGCCGTTGAGTTCATCAACGCCCACAACACCAAGCATTCCGAGTGCATCGTCACGAACAACCGCTGGAACGCGCGTTACTTCCAGTCCCGGGTGGATGCTGCCTGCGTTTACGTCAATGCCAGTACCCGCTTTACGGACGGCGGGGAATTCGGCTTCGGCGCGGAGCTGGGCATAAGCACCCAGAAGCTGCATGCCCGGGGACCGATGGGCATCACGGCCCTGACGACGACCAAATTCCTCATCGACGGCGACGGTCAGGTACGGTAGCGGCAGCCGGAACGGGATCGGGAAGGCCGTTCTGATAGGGACGCGGGAGTCCGTCCTGAAAGGGACGCGGGGCTTTCCGCTTACAGCTTTTCTCCAAAGTAGATTCCTGCCCATTCCCAGCGGCCGTGAACCGACGGGTCTGAGGGAAAGTTCACTTTGCGGAAGTAAAGGTACCAGACGTTGACATATCTGTTGCTCCATCCCCAGGTGCGGAAGTAGGCCTCGGTCGGGGTGGAGCTGGGATCCAGTTCGTCCGAGCAGTGTATTTTGTTTCCCCGCATGTATGAGTGCATGGAGAAGGAGTTCTGGGCATTCTCGTCGCTTTCGTCCTGCCTCCATGACATGGCGAAGAAGTTCACCTTGGACTTGTACTTGTCCAGGGCCCTCCAGTCATACTTGTTTATTGCGGTCGTAACGGCCGCTTTCAGCTCCGCGAGGCTCGCGAAGGTCCAGTCCTTGGACGAGTTGCTGAAGTCTATGAGCTGCTTTGCACTCGCGTAGGCATTGGGCCGTCCCTGAATCTGTATGCTCTGCGCGTCCGCCCTGTTCAGGAAAAGGGCGAAGGTCTTGAGTGCCTGGTCCCATTCGCCCTCGTTTTCGTATTCCAGCGCAAGCCGGTAGTAAATCTCGGTGATGTTGACGTTGTTGGGGAACTGTGAAATCAGCTGGTTGAAGTAGGTAATCCGGTTCTCGCTCGTCTCGCTGATGCGGATGAGGTTCTGCAGGCAGAGGAAATGGACGGACTGTCCCTGAACCATGAGGTCGGGGTAGTTCCTGATTATCCGTTCCAGATAGTAGCGGGCAACGGGGCGGGCATCGTTTTCCAGATAGGCATTGGCCGTCATAAGGAGCCAGTAGGCATTGTACTTGTCGTCGGGGTTCTTCTCTACCCAGTCGGTCAGGAAGATGACCAGCGTCCTGTAGTCTCTGGCTGCCATCATGGCCTGGGCAATCTGCTTGACCAGCGCATAGCGGCTGTCCTCTCCGAAATCACCTCCGGTCAGGAGCTTCTCCAGTTCCGCCTGCGTCTTCTGGGCCTGCCTTATGGACCTGGCCTGTCTGCTTTCCTCCGTCCGGCAGCTCCCGAACAGCAGGAGCAGCGCAGGAACCGCTGCCCACAGGCCAGCTGTTGTAACCTTTATCCCCTTTTGCATATTAAATTATTGTAATAAAGCGCGGGGATATTGGCAATAAGTTTTTGTTGTTATATAATGCCCGTAATGAAAAATCTAAGGGGATGTTGTCTGTAAATGGCTGCTGACGGCAGAAAGAAGCGTGGCTTTATAAAGCTGCCCCAGACTAAATACCGCAAGGAAGAGAACGTACTGCTCGCAGTGGGCCTGCTGCTCCTGCTGACTGGGTTGTTCGTCTTTGTCGGCAAGCATGAGGCTTCCGTCAGGCTCTTTGCGTTCCGTCCCGTCATCTGCCTTGGAGTGGGCATCCTGCTCCTTTTTACTTCCCTTGCATTCACAGGCAGCAGCCTGTCGCTTTTCTTCGGCCTGTTCTTTCTTCAGATGGGTGCGGTCCTTCTTATCATGGACTCCGGCATTCTGCCTTGCGGATTTTCGCAAATGTGGCCGACAATAATGATAGCCGCAGCGTTCTCGCTTTTCCCTGCCGGACTCTACAAGGCAAGGCGGGTACGGACGGTGTACTTGTTCCCGGCCATAATGATGCTGTTGCTGGGAGTCACATTCCTGCTGTTCTCGCTCCGTGTCTTTCCTGTCTCTTTCAGGGAATTCGCGACGCGTTACTGGCCCTTCCTCATCATGTTGTCGGGCGGGGGGCTTGTGGTCATTTTCTTTGTCCAGCAGCTGAACGCGAAGGATTTTCCGTACATGGAAGATGATTCGCTCGTAGATGGAGATGAAAAGTAGTTGAATAGGAAGCGTGCCGCGAACGGATTCGCAAAGGCAGTCTCTTTCCTCTGTGTGCTCGTGATGCCCCTCTGCGCACTCAGCGCAGCGAAGAAGGCCGATGAGCCCAAGGGAACGAGCATCCCCCTTCCCGCCGGTGCCAAGGCAAAGGCACGCTCAGTCTTCTCCGACATAAAACCCCGTATCATCGATTTGATTGAAGACGGTTCCCCCCGCTCGCTGGAGGTAGCCGCCCGGCTTCTGCACCGCAGCGATGTCTCGACGTATACCGAAAACGAAAAGACCCTGCTGCAGGTCTGTGCCCTCATGATGGAATTCTGCTGGCCTTCGTACAAGGCCAACTGGACGTGCCCCGACATCAGGGGCTCCAACTACTACACCAACGTCATTTTCAGCGTCAGAAACGGCTTGTATGAGGCCCCGTCAAGCGACGAGACCATTGCGAACCTGCTGCCCTGCCTCTGCCTTTTCTCCGCCCCCAAGGATACCGGATGCTATGCGTCCGCCGCTGCTTCGCTCGGAAAGGTGCTTGAGCGGAAAGGCAGCTCCGTTGCCGGTAATTACATGATGGGGGTCCTTTTGAGCCGGCAGGGCAAGAATGCCAAAGCATTGAACTACCTGAGGCGGGCCTTGGACAAGGATGCCTCCAACAAGGATATTCTTACCATGCAGATGACGGCCTGCATTGCGCTCGGAAAGTACGACGAGGCCCTGGCAACCGGGGAAAAGATGCTTGCCGCTGACCCGCAGTGCCTGTCCGCACTGGAGCTGTGCTGCGATGCATATTATGCGAAGGGCGAGATGGCGCGGGCGGGTGACCTTGCCGCCCAGATACTGATGCTCGACAGCAGGAACGGCAAGTATCTGCTCGTCAGGGCCGAAACGGCGATGGACGGCGGTGACTATGTGAAGGCCTCCACCCTGCTGGATGCGTATTCGCGCGGGGGCAAGCTGGAGAAAACCTACTACCTGCTCCGCTCACGCCTTCAGAGCGAGTGGAACAAGAGCCAGGCTTCGGCTGCTGAAACCCTGGGGCAGGCCCTGCTCAAGTATCCTGATGACACGGAGCTTATGCTTGCTGCCGCTAAGGTCGCTTCCCTCGGTGACATGAAGCTTGCGGGGAAGACTGCGCTGGAGTATGCACGCAAGGTACTTAAGAAGGATAAGTCCAACAAGGAAGCCCTGAAGGTCTGCATTGCGGAGCTTACCAAAGAAGGCAGCTACGAGGAGGCCTATGCCCTCTCGAGCGGCTTTAAGGGTGATGCTGCTGTCCTGCACGACCACATAGCGGTTTGTCTGGGACTGGGCAAGAATGATGAGGCGAGGGAGCTCGCGCTTTCCTTCTACAACAGGAACCGCTCGGATCCCGAGGCGCAGAAGTCATACATCAGGGTCCTTGTTGCTACGGGACGCAAGTCGGAGGCCGAGGGAATGATTGCCTCCCTCATGGACGGGGCGGATTCTTCCATGAAGAGCTTCCTGTATTATGAAAAGAGCTTCCTGGGAGCAGATGACAAGGATGCCATTGCAAGCCTCCGCTCCAGCTTGACGCAGAACCCGCGCAACACGGATGCCCTGACCCGCTTGTACGAGATTTACTATGACAAGCAGGACTGGAAGCGGGCACAGTACTACCTGAAGCAGGTTGTTGCCCTGAACCCGACCAACAAGAAAGCTCTGGCGATGAGCCAGAAGCTTCAGAAGATAATCAACAACTAGCCGAATCAATTCGGCGCGCTTGACCTGCCGAGCTGCGTGAAGTCGCTTACGGCGGCGGAGAAAGCTATGCCGCTGCCCGGCTCGGAGAGACATGGCAGGTCCTGAATGGCTGCCAGCACGGCTCCCCGTTTTTCCTGCGGTACGACAATCATCAGCATCTCTTTTTCAGGAACGATGTGCACTCCGAAGAACTTTGCATCGTCTTCGCGGGCAGTTCCCCGGGCATTTATCACCGTGCCGCCGCCTGCACCTGCTTTCCGTGCCGCTGCCATTGCGTCATCAGCATAGCCCTTGTTCAGCACGACCGTAATCAGGCTGAGCGGGCCCTGTCCCGCCGTTTCCTGTGAGTGTTCCATATTGTCTCCTCCTGTTCCTTCCGTTCCGAAAGCTACGCCGCTTTTCGCCATACCGTCCGCATCCAGTGCAAGGATGTGGCCGAATGCCTTCTTCTCTTTCTGACATGCCGATACAACCGAACCGAAGATAGGCCGGTAGTCCTTTTCCGTCGAAAGTATGATAACGAGGTCCCTCGTGCTGTCACCGAAACCGAGGGCAGACAGCAGGGGATTGGGGCTTATGCCCCGTCCCATTGCAACCGTACCGCCGAAGCTGCCTGCCTGCACGGCTGCCTTGGAGACGAGCTCCGACTTGCCGTGAGGCACGTTGACCAATATGAGCTTGAAGCTTCCCATCTATTTGCCGCCCTCCTTTTTGCTTTTTTCTTTCAGACCGCTCTTTATCCTGAACACGATTCCCAGAACCTGTATGGCAATCAGCGGGGTCATCGCGACGAGGGCTATTATGCCGAAGGCCGCCTGCGCCCCTCCGTGTCCCCCGGAGGCTGCCGCAGCTCCGATTGCGAAGGACAGGATGAAGGTGCTGGTCATGGGACCGGAGGCGACACCTCCCGAGTCGAATGCAATGCCGACGAACATCGGCGGACAGACGAGCGAGAGCAAAAGCGCAAGCCCGTATCCGGGCAGCAGGATCCACCAGAGGCTGAACGAGTAAATGATGCGGAGCATGCAGAGGCCGATCGACAGGGCGACTCCGCATGACAGGGCTGCCAGCATGAGGCGGCGTTTTATCATGCCGCCCGAGACCTGCTCCACCTGCTCGGTTAAAACCCATACCGCAGGTTCCGCACAGACAACGACCGCACCGAAGACCATCCCGACCGCCGTCAGGAGGAGGGCGTAGCCGGGGCTGCCTCCGGAGGCGTATCCGCCGAGGGTCAGGCCGAGCTTCTCGCCCGTCGGCATGAAGCCTCCCTTTGTCCCGACAAGGAAAATCACCAGCCCGATGAAACTGTACACAAGACCTTTGAGCATCCTGCGGACCTGTGCGGGAGGCATTTTGAGCAGAAAGAGCTGGAAGGCCGTACAGAGGAGTATCAGCGGCAGGAGTGCGAGGCAGACCTCTTTGGTTACTTCCGGAAGATGTTCCAGAAAGACATGGATGCTGAGCGAGCCGTCTACGGCTGCCTGCGTGGCTTCCGCTGCGACAGTTCCCGCCTGATAGGAAGGCGAGCGGGTCAGCAGTATGCCGTAAACACAGACGGCGGCAATCGGGCCGATGGAGGCAAGCCCCGTCAGGCCGAATGACTCATCGCCCTGGCTGCCTCCCTTTTGGTTTTCGCTCCTTCCCTTGGAGCGGACGGAGGCTACGCCTATGCCGAGTGCCATGATGAAGGGGACTGTCATGGGACCGGTCGTTGCTCCTCCCGCATCGAATGCGACTCCCTGGAATTCCACGGGCGAGCAGAATACGAGGGCGAAGAGGATGATGTAGCAGATTATGAGGATGATGTTGAGCCTGAGGGAAAGAATCGTGCGCAGGAGACCCAGCACCATGAATACACCGACACCGACGGCAATCATTATGACGAGCGGCCACTTGCTGACGGCGGGGGATACGCCCCGTATCTGGTCGGCCAGCACCTGCACGTCCGGTTCTGCAATCGTAACGAGGAGGCCGATGACGAAGGAGACCGAGAGGAGGAGGGGCAGGCTGCGTCTGGCCGTCAGTGCGGCACCGCTGCGCTCGCCTATCGGGGTTATGCCGAGATCCACTCCCGCCAGAAGCAGGGTCAGCCCCACGATGACCATCAGTCCGCTCAGGATGAATCTGACGGTCAGCCCCGTACCGAGCGGGGCAAAGGTCAGTGAGAGAACCGTAACAATGGCGACGATGGGAATGACGGAAGCTGCCGTCTCCTTGAACTTAAGGAACAGGTTCACGAAATCAGTCTAACACAAAGGAAAAGGGGTGGCAAGGCATGTGGTCATGATGTCATGATTGTTCCCCTGGCAGGCGGGAGCCTGCCGGCAGTACCGGTGGCCCTGAAACTTGAAACATTTCCCCGTATGCTATAGAATAAGCCCATCTCAAATGGGTAGGGGATTGTATCATGGCATCAGAGGATGCGTCACAAACAAGCTATAGCTATACAATAGAAAAGAATCTTCAGGTCCTGCTGGATGCGCTCGGCAGGCAGGACATACGCTGCGAGCTCTCCGGCAGATCGCCTGATTCCGTTACGGTGACGGGTCTCGCCTTTGACAGCAGGGCGGTCAGGCCGGGGGAGCTCTTCTTTGCCCTTCCGGGGACGCACACATCGGGCAACATCTATATCCGGGATGCACTCACGGCGGGTGCGGCTGCGGTCATCTACGAGGGTGACTGCAGTCCCTCCGCAGAGGAGCTGGGAAAGGCTGCCTTTGTGAAAGTGCCGTCCGCCCGCTTCGCCATGTCCCCGGTCTCGGCGGCATTCTATGACAACCCGTCAGAAAAGCTCGGCGTGTTCGGCGTGACCGGTACCGAGGGCAAGTCCTCTACGGTCGCTTTCATCTGGCAGCTGCTCAGGCTGTCCGGCCACAAGGCGGGCTTCATCTCGACCGTACAGTATTCACTCGGCGGGGAGGCGCAGGACAATCCGGAGCACCAGACCACGCCCGAGGCCCCCATCGTGCAGCGGCGGCTCGCGGAGATGGTCAGGAACGGCTGCGAGTATGCGGTCGTCGAGTCCTCGTCCCACGGGCTCAGCCGGAGGACGAACAGGCTGGGTGACGTCGCCTTTGACTGCGGCGTATTCATGAACGTCACGCTCGAGCACCTGGAATTCCACGGGACCTGGGAACAGTACCGGGACGACAAGGCCAACCTCTTCCGTGCTTTGGACAGGTTCAGCCATAAAAAGACGATATGCGGCGAGGAGCGGGAGCTTCCCTCCTTCGGCGTGGTGAACCTTGAGGATCCCGCTGCGTCATACTTTGCCGCCGCGACCACGAAGAAGGTCGTCGGCTTCACGACCGAGGGCAAGGCGGGCAAGCAGGCGGGCGAGGAGCTTGCCGCAAAGCCCCTGCCGAAGATTCCGGCTGACATGCCCTATCTTTCCGGCCGCAACATCGCCGCCGCAAGCTTCGGCCTCTCGTTCAGCATCCACCGCTTCGAGAACCACGAGTCACTTGCGGACGGGGACCGGGTGCTTCACGTAAAAGCCCCCCTTCCCGGAGCGTTCAATGCGTACAACATCATGGCTTCCCTGCTCGCCGTCGGCGGTATGACCGGGCAGGGCCTGGAGACACTGGCAGCCCTCGCGGACAAACTTACTCCGGTCAAAGGCCGCATGACGGTGCTGGACAGGGGGCAGCCCTTCGAGGTCATCGTGGACTATGCCCACACCCCCTCTTCATTCGAGACGATTTTCCCGCCTGTCCGGAAGCGCTGTCAGGGACGCATGATATGCCTCTTCGGTTCCGGCGGTGAGCGCGACGTAAAGAAGCGCCCCATGCAGGGTGAGATTGCGGCGAAGTTCTGCGACATCGTAATCCTGACTGACGAAGACCCGCGCGGCGAAGACAGCATGGAGCTGCTGGAGCAGATTGCGGTCGGCGCGAGGAAGGGCGGCAAGAAGGACGGCGACAGCCTCTTCTTTGAGCCGGACCGCCCCAAGGCGATACGCCTTGCTTTTTCCATGGCGAGGGAGAACGACATCGTGCTGCTCCTCGGCAAGTCGCACGAGAATTCGATCATCTATAAAGACAGGGTCATGAAGTACGATGAAATCAGTGAGGCCGGGAAAGCCCTCGCTGAGATGGGCTACACGGCATAGACGATACAGGATAGGAAGGAACACAAGATGAACATTGTTTTGTTATACGGCGGAAGGAGCGGCGAGCACGAGATTTCTCTCATCAGCGCGGCGGCGGTCGCGAGGGGGCTGGACAAATCGCACTCAGTCATATTGATTTCCGTTGACAAAGACGGCAAGTGGTATCTGGAGGCGGACTCGCTTCTGGACGATCTGCGGGCAAAGCCGGAGGCTGCGCTTTCCGTCCACCCCGACAAGACCCGGCAGGTCTCCGTCATTCCCGGCGGCGGCAGGGAAGGGGCGTTCAGCTGTGGCGGCAAGGCCATCCCCTGTGACGTGGCCTTCCCCGTCATGCACGGAAGCTACAGTGAGGACGGCAGCGTGCAGGGACTTCTGGAGATGGCTGGCGTTCCCTATGTGGGCTGCGGCATCCTTGCGTCCGCCCTCGGCATGGACAAGGAGAGTGCGAAGCTCATGTGGACGAACGCGGGCATTCCCGTCGTCCCCTACCGCTGCCTGACCCTTGCCGACGTGAATGACAGCCGGATTTACGATGCGAAAATCGAGGAGGCCGTGAAGGCCCTGGGCTTCCCCCTCTTCGTCAAACCCTGTGCGGCGGGTTCCAGCGACGGGGCGGGAAAGGCGACGAACATGAAGGAGCTTTCCTTCGCCCTCATGGAAGCCTTCCAGTGGGACACCAAGGTTCTGATAGAGAAATCGATTGATGCCCGCGAGGTGGAATGCTCCGTTACGGGCAACAGCATAACCGGCTCTTCCGGTAAAGCGGAGACACTGCTCAAGGCTTATGGGCCTGGCGAGATTGTTCCTAAGCATACCTTCTACGATTACGATGCCAAGTACAACGATCCGGACGGGGCGGAGCTCAAGATTCCCGCCGACCTGGACGCGGAGAAATCTTCCTATATAAAGGAGACCGCACTCAAGGCTTACCGGACGCTCAACGCAAGCGGCATGGCGCGGGTGGACTTCTTCATAGACCAGAAGAGCGGGGACATCTACCTGAACGAGATAAATACGATTCCCGGATTCACCGGCATCAGCATGTTCCCCAAGCTCTGCGGGAGCGAGGGGCTGGACTTCACGGCCCTGACCAGCCTGCTCCTGACTGAGGCCCTGGAACGCTTCAAGGCACGGGAAGCCCTGCGCACGAGCCGCTAGCTTACGGAGCCGGGCCCGGAACCGCTGATGAAAGACTGCTATAAGATCCTGGGGGTCAGCCACAACGCGACGGCGGCGGAAATCCGCCGCGCCTACCGGAAGAAGGCCAAACTCCTCCACCCTGACATAACCCACTCCGACTCTGCCGCCTTCCGGGAGCTGACCGAGGCCTACGAGACGCTCCGGGACATGAGGAGCCGGAGCCTCTTCGACGAGTCTTTCGCATACGGCATGAGGCGGGGGCAGCATGAGCATAAGGGGAGCTTTGACTACCGGGAGTGGCTGCTTGCCCGCGAGGACGAGGAGAGCCGGTCCAAACTGATTTTCTTTGACCTGACCCATCAGCGGGAGGACTCTGCCGTCGCCGAATTCAAGCGGATGAACTCGGAGCACGGGGGCTTCCGCCTGTCCCGTCACTTTACGCGGGAGGACTTCATGGACTACGGCTTTATCCTCTGCGAGGAGCTGGTCCTGCGCCGGGAGTACTACGATGCGGTCATCCTTCTGGAGCAAATCATCAGGATGGAGCGGAGCTACAGCTACTTCAAGCTTTTCTTTCCTGAAGTGATGGGCATTGCCCGCCACGTCCTCCGCAACAACATAGAGGGGCAGGTCAGCGACGAGCTTGCCCTGGACGCATGGGAGCGGGCGCTGGACCTGGGCTTCGGCAAGAAGGACGACAGCTTCTTCCTCCTCAAGATGGCGGATGCCTACGAGCGGATGGGGGACAGCAAGACTGCCGGGATATGCCGGGAAGAGGCAGTCAAATTCACTCAGTAATCCGGCATTTTGATTTGACGATAAAGGGGATTTTTTATTACATTAATAGCAATCCTACTCTTGCATAGGATTCAACGATTCAAGTTTTATACCTTTTGGAGGAAAATATGAAAGTAAAGCCATTGGCAGACCGTGTTCTCGTAAAGCAGGTT
>CADBRC010000264.1 GCA_902796985.1 uncultured Spirochaetaceae bacterium | reverse complement strand
GTAAGCCGTATCATGTCCACGAACTCGCCTCCGATGTTGTGGGCGGGGTGCATCAGGTAGCCCACGTCCACCTTCTCGGGCAGGTTTATGCGGTCCATGTTCTCCTGTATGGAGGTGATTATCTGGCCCGCCATCTTTATCTCGCGGTTGACCGTCCCGACGACCGACTCGTTCATGATGTTCTTCATGTAGTAGCCGATGACGAAAAAGTTGGAGTAGAGGTCGTTGAAAACCCGCTGGTCATAGTCGTTGTAGGCGTTGTTGCTGCTTTTCTTGCCGAGCGTGATAAGGCCCGTTATGTGGCGGCCCTCGCTGAGCAGGATGAAGGCATCGCTGTCAAGCTCGTCGAAGAATTCGAGCAGGGCAGCCTTGACGCTCAAGAGGCTGTAGTCTTTCGCGGCCAGCGTGTTCTCCTTGAACACGATGTGCCGGTTCATGTTGAACAGCTTGTTGAACATCTCGCCGTTCATCTCTATGTTGCGCCCCTGGGTCTTCTCATCGTCGGGCTCGGAGGAATCGTAGACGTACTGCAGGAAGTTGTCCCCGGAATCAACGAGAATTTTCAGGGAAGAGGAGTCTACGTATTTCTTGAAGATGTCGAACAGCTCCTTCGTGATGTCCTTGGGGTCATCGTTGAAGTTAATGGCAGCCAGTTCCTTGGCGAAGTTCTCTTCATAACGGCTGTCGCGCATCCAGCCCTTTCGCGTGATGAAATTCCCCGCGATGTGCCAGACGGCAAGCAGCATGACGGTTTCGACGATAAAGAGGACAAAGAAGAGAACGGGTATCTTACTGTAAATCGGCCAGGTTACCGTGAACAAGAGTCCCAGCAGCAGGGAGGGGAAAAGATATTTGACGACGAACTTCAGGGCCGTCCGGTAGACTATTCTCCTGTCCCACAGCTCGTTCACCCTCTCGGCGTACATGAACGCGACGATCTCGGGGATGAAGCTGACAAAAACGAGGGTCCGCAGCATGGGCTGATATATCGAAGAGAAATGGATAAAAAGATATACCACCATGGAAGAGGCGACTCCGGCTATGCAGAGCAGGTACTTCTGGCGGAACATCGCCGATTTGGTGTTCTCAGCCTTTACGAGAATCATGATGCTGGCGATGAAGGGGCAGAAGAAGATATACAGGCCCTGGTAGAATCCGAACCATGACAGCATCATCTGACGCCCGAGCCGGCCGGAGAACATCAGGTTGGATGCGAGCTGGAAGCTCCCGTCCGCCGTTATGGAGATGTTCGTCATGCCGCCCTTTATGAAGAAAAGGATGATGAATGCCAGTACATTGAGCGACCACTGGACGGTGACTTCAAGCCTGTTCCTTTTGTAGTCCGGGAAGTTGACGACATAGACGGCGTTATGCACGCAGAACCAGGCCATCAGGATGTATGTCAGCTTGCCGACCGTAAAGGCGAGTTTCTGGGGCGCGAAGAGGCAGAAGCCTATCGTCAGCGACATCATCAGGAAGAGGGAAGCCAGGAAAAGCACCGTATTTACAAGCGGGTTCCCCTCTTTGTTTGCGGCGGACCTGGAGTCGATCGCAAACGAGAAGAGGATGAGTGCTATGGCCACGGTGACGTTCAGAATCAGAAATACCATATTTTACTCCACCACCTTTGCTACCATCATAGTCACGTCGTCATGCAGCTTCTTGTTGCCGTTGTAGCTCATGACAAGGTTCACCACGTCATCCACGAATTCCTCGGGGTGCTTGACCGCGCTCTTCGTAATCGTGTTATGGTACAGCTCGGTGTCGCCAAGCTCCACACCCTGATCGTCCATAACCTCGGACACACCGTCGGAGGACATGAAGATGACGTCGCCCCGGAACAGCTTGGCCTCGTCCGGCTCCACGTCAGGAACATCGATGATTCCGACAACGGAGCAGTTGGATGTGAGGGGCTTTATCCTATAGCCCGACGGGGACTTGGTAATAATCAGCGGGTCGGACATGGAGGCGTTTATGTAGCGGATGGTCATCTTGGAGGTATCCACGATGCCGATGAAAAGGACGGTGTATTTGTCCTGCAGGTGCATGCCCTTGATTGCCTTGTCAACAGCCTTTATCATGCCGGGAAGGTCGTCCTTGTCCTCAAGGATTTTGACCGTGTTCATCACGAGTCCCATGACGAGAGCAGCTGCAAGGCCCTTACCGGACACGTCGCCGAGCATCAGCAGGGTTTTGGATTTGCTTATCGGAAGCACCGAGTAGTAGTCTCCCGAAACGTTGATGAGGGGGCGGAAGTAGGCGGCAAGCTCCAGATGGTCAATCTTTGGCATCGTATGCGGGAGGAAGGACCGCTGTGTCGTTGCCAGCTGCTGCCACTCCTGGGACAGGGATGCAATCTCGGACAGGTCGCTGATTGTCGATGTCCTCTTGCGGAAGCCCTTGTACTCGTCGAACAGCTCCTTGTAAATCTCCGGGTCAAAGAGCTGGGTGTACTGGCAGAAGACGTAGAGGTGCAATCCCTGGCATACCATGAAGAAACCCCGCGACTTCTTGTAGTCTGCGACAACGCCGTAGTTCCCGCCCATCAGGTAGAAGCCGTCCTTCCAGTTCTCGTCATAGCTCATCTCCAGGGTCTCAATCGTCGTCTTGGAGGAGGTCAGTCTGTCCGGGCTGTTATAGAGTACGTATTTCTTGCTTCTGTTCAGGAAGATGACGGAGCAGTCCCCCTTCACCTCCAGCACATCCCCTATTATATTGTAGAAATCATCATAGGAATAGCAGAACTTGAGCCGCCCCATGAACTCTTCCAAAAGGCCGGTCTTTGTGTCGAACAGGGACTTGCGCTTCAGCCTGGCGACAATCACCGAACGAAGCCTGTAGAGGACCAGAAGCACAGAGATGATAAGGGCGGAAACCGTAATCCATGTGAACTTGGGGGAATAGCTCCGGCTGCCGTCAGCCGCCGGTATGACACTCAGGGCCAGGAAAGTAATCGCCGCGAGGACCGCGACGGCGGAAACGATATCCGTGACAGTTCTTTTAGTTTTAAACATAAAACCCCCAGTATAAGCTGGATTCTGTTAGATTCAGTTATATGGAATCTATCGGTAAAAACAGGGCCCGGCTTTAACGCCGGGCCCTGAGCAAGAGGCAGAAGCCTATGCAGGAAGCCTGATTATATCACTGTACCGGCGGGAATTACGTCGAATTTGCGGATGATTATGATTCCGTCCGCGCTGTAGAACATTCCGTGATCGCCGTCCTCGTACTTCTTGCCCGAGACATTGATGCAGCAGTTGTCGCCGATGCGGGAGTTCTTGTCGATTATCGCCTTGTTTATCTTGCAGTTCCTGCCGATTCCCATGTTGGGGATGCCCTTTGCCTTGTTCTCCTTCTGGACATCCTTGTCCTCATAGAAGTCGGCTCCCATCATGATGACGCCGTCCAGGTCACAGCCCTCGTTGATGATGGAGCGGACACCGATGACCGACCGCTGGATGCGGCTGTTCGTAATGACGCATCCCTCGCTCGCGAGCGTCGCCGTCATGTCCGCATGGTTGATCTTGCTCGGCGGCAGGTTGCGCATGTGGGTGTAAATCGGCTTCTCTTCCTCATAGAAGTTAAAGTGCGGAACCGGGTTCGTAAGGTCGAGCGTCGCCTCGTAGAAAGAGCGGATGGTTCCGATGTCCTCCCAGTAGCCGTTGAACACGTAGCTGTTGACCTTCTTGCTCTTTATCGCCTGGGGGATGATCTCCTTGCCGAAGTCGTTGTACTTGTTGTCGAGCATCTCGTCCATCGCCTTCGCGTTGAAGATGTAGATACCCATCGACGCCAGATACTCAAGGTCATCCGGCAGGCCCGCCCTGGACTCCTGGGGAATCTTCCAGTCGTCTATGTTCATGTCCTTGGCGGGCTTCTCCATGAAGCTCGTGATGCGGTTCTGCTCGTCCACCTTCATGATGCCGAAGCCGGACGCGTCGGAGCGGTTGACGGCCTTCGCCGCGATCGTGATGTCCGCACCGGAGGCAATGTGGGCGTTCATGAACTTCTTCAGGTCCATCCGGTAGAGCTGGTCGCCGGACAGGATGATGTAGTGGGTCGGGTGCTGGACGCGGAAGTGGGCGACGTTCTTGCGGACTGCGTCGGCGGTACCCTCGTACCAGCCGGAATGCTCCAGGGTCTGCTCGGCGGCCAGAATCTCGACGAAGCCGCGGCTGAAGCGGTCAAAGTTATATGAGTTAATGATGTGCAGGTGCAGGGAGGCCGAGTTAAACTGGGTCAGAAGGTAAATCTTCTTGTAGCCTGAGTTTATGCAGTTTGAAATCGGTATATCGACAATCCTGTACTTGCCGCCGAACGGGACGGCCGGCTTGGATCTTTCCTTTGTAAGGGGATACAGGCGGGTTCCCTTTCCTCCGCCCAGAATTATAGAAAGAACCCTCGGTTCCTCAGGACATT
>CADBRC010000263.1 GCA_902796985.1 uncultured Spirochaetaceae bacterium | reverse complement strand
TTCGGAACGGCAGCGGCTTGCCCTTGCACGCAGCATCGCCACGACGGAGCAGCTGGGCAGGCGGCAAGCCAAGGAAAAGCAGTCGGCCTTCGGGGAGGAAGTCTGGATAGACGGATTCAATACGGTCATCACGCTGGAGGTCATGCTCTCCGATTCCCTCCTGTTTGACTGCATGGACGGAACGGTCCGCGACCTTGCCGCCCTGCGCGGCAGCTACCGGATAATCCCCGAGACGGAAGCGGCGGTCAACATGCTCTTTGGCACGCTGGCAGAGCTGAAGGTCGCGGCAGTCCATATCCTGCTGGACGAACCCGTCTCAAACTCGGGACGGCTTATGACACTTATCGCAGACGGTAAAGAGAACTTGGGGAAACGCTGTCCTTTCAGCCTTGACATCCAGCTGCTCAAGGATGTCGACCATGCCCTCTGGGAAAAGGAAAACGTCATTACCGCCGATGCAATCATATTGGACCATTGCAAAAGCTGGCTGAACCTGATGAAGATGTGCATGGCAACGCGCGACGTGCCGACACTCCGGGTCTGGTAGCAGCATGGCTTTTGTGCTATACTCATTTATGGCTGTATAATTATACCAGGCGATAGCGCAAGGAGAATCACTATGACCATAACGGAACGGGCCGACAAGGCCGTGGAATTAAAGACAAGCGGCGGGTACAACTGCTCGCAGGCAGTGACGGCTGTTCTTGCCGACCAGACAAGTCTTTCCGAGGAACAGCTGAAGCAGGTGTCGGCAGGCTTCTGCGTCGGCATGGGAAACCTTGAGGCGACCTGCGGCGCGCTCATCGGGGCGGGCATGATTGCCGGACTGAAGACCGAAGGCAAGGGGACTGTGAAGGTGACCCGCCAGCTTCTGGAGGCCTTCCGCGACAGATGCGGTGCCACGCGGTGCAAGGACCTCAAGGCGATGACTGACGGGAAGCCACTGTGTCCCTGCGAGGAATGCGTCAGGAACGCCGTCCTGATTTATGGAGATGTACTGGGGGTATAAGGGGTGGTCCTTCCAGCCGCAGCGGTTTTCACCAGCAGCGGTTTTACAAATTGTTCTGTTTGGAAACCGCTGAACTCACCTGTCCCCGCCGGGACGGTGAGAAGGGCTTTAGGATTTCCGCGAGGGGCTTTTGCGCGTCACAGACAAGCCTCTCCGCGAGCTTCATCGTAAAGAAAGCGTCCGCCCTGCTGTCGTGGAATTCCATACCGGCAGTGTCTATTCCAAGCCTTTCCACGAACGTGCCAAGCCCGCCCTGCATACCGTAGAACTTTTCCAGAACCGTACGGATGTCGTAGCAGGAGAAGGTGATGTCGGGAAGGCCGTACCTCCTGCATTCGGAGCTGATCGCCCGCAGGTCATTCTTGCAGCCGAAGGCGAAGACGAGCCTGGCCTCCGCACCGACGAGCGAGCTGATTTTGGGATAATGGTGCGGGAACTTCGGGTTCCTGTTGTACTCCTCCTGTGTGTATGCAAGTCTGCACCGGGAGTTCTTCTTGAAAAGGTACCAGTCGAACGGCGCGTCTGGGTTCATCAGCAGGTCGTCTGATTCAATCAGCGAAAAATCCTGCCCGCACAGCGCATAGCCGAATGAGCATATCTTTCCGACCCCGTCAAAGTTGTTCGCGCACTCAATGTCAAAGAAAAGGTTCGTCATTCGTCATCCCCCACCATCATCCTGCCCTCCTGATCACCAGATACCCCTCGTGAAGCGCGGCGGCAGTCGCGATCGCGCAGACAGCCAGCGAGATGTACCGCACATCGATGAACGCCAGCGTCAGTGGAAGGGCAAAGCACAAGGCGCCGGTCACTTTGTTCATGACCGAATGCACCGCCACAAGTTTTTTCTGCCTGGCATATCCCACGATGATGCTCGTCAGCTTGATGATTGAGATGCCCGCTATCCAGAGGTACGTCCAGACCGGAAGGCTCAGTACGGGAAGCAGCTTTATCAGGCACACCGCCACAAAAAGCATGTCCGCGGCCGTGTCGAACCTCGCGCCAAATTCACTGACGCTGTTCGTCTTCCGGGCGACAGTCCCGTCCAGCATGTCAGAAAGCCCCGCGAGCAGGTAAAAGGCATAGAAAGCCACAGACAGTGCAGGACAGAAGAGCAATGCGATGCTGGACAGTACCCTGATTCCCGTTATGATATTCGCCATGAAAGCTCCGATTACACCCTCAGCAAGGCCGCGCTATCTCTCTGTAAATCCGCTCTATAAAGGGCGACTTGTGCGCGATGTAGCGGTCGATGTCGTCCGGGTACAGGGCCGCCCCTTCTTCTTTGATCCGGCTGTACTCGCGCACCGCCTCGGGATGCGAGCGCAGATAGTCCCTGAAGGCGACATGCCTTTTCAGCTCCGCCGAATCCTCGGGACAGACATACAGGTGGTGCTTCTGCAGATGCTCTTTCCCGTCGTACTTGAACGCCTCCCGCCCGGCGATGCCAAGGTCACCCTCATGCTGGTAGCCTATCGCGCCGAGCCTTTCGATTGTGGCGGCAAGCGCGGCTCCGTCCCTGATGACGACATCGATGTCTATGATCGGCTTTGCGGACAGCCCTCGTACGGAGGTGCTTCCGACATGCTCTATCCGCACGGCCAGATCCCCGAGCGCATTCTGGATTTCATCCCGGATGGCCGCAAAGTTCCGTTCCCATGCCTCGTCGTAAGGCTCCACGATAATATGTTTTGTGTTCATAATCCGCTGGTACCTCGAAGCTGCCTTCTACAGGGATGAAAGGACATCCTTCAGGCTGTCCGCGAAGTTCTTCCCGTCGGACAGGAAGGAGAGGATGAAGTGCCTCCGCTGTTTGAGCTCATCGTTCTTTTTCTGGATGGCGAGCTTGAGCCGCTCGTAGCGCACCTCAATCTGATGCTCCTCGGCGAACTGCCTTATCCTCGCGGCCAGTCTGAAAGTGTAGAAGAGATCAACCGTGAAGACTCCGTAGAAGAAGCCGACCACGAGGCAGAAGGCCAGATGATTGGTGAACCAGTAGAGCCAGACGAGGATCCGGGGATGGATGAGGAAGTAATACACCGCGCTTAAAAGCCACCAGAAGAAGGAGAACAGGGGGCAGATGATGCCCTGCACGTTTCCCCACATGCTGCTGTAGTCCCAGAGTTTTATGTGCATTCCCTTGATGAAGATGAGGCCGCCCAGGTACTCCAGAACCGTGATGCACAGGGCCATGACGCAGAAGAGCGCGATTTTCTGGGCAACTTCGCCACCCGGCACGAAGCTTACGTCCACGAACGAGAGCGCGAAGAGCAGGCACAGACTGAACCCGTACAGCGGCAGGTACGGCCCGTGCAGGAATCCGGGGTTGACCCAGCGGTGATTGGGGTTGTCGCCTGCGAAGAACTTGCGCCAGAATACCTCCAACCCCCATCCGATGATGCTTCCCGCATAAAATAGGAATGTCAGAACCAAAAACTGCGTCATTGTACGCCTCCATGAACTGTCTCAATGCGTCTGCATTTCAGAAAATACAATAATACCTGCCCTTAACTGCAATATGCAGTAATCCGGGGCGTTGCGGCTTGACATGTTGAATGAGTATACACATTATGCAGCCCTTTTGCAATGCAGTTTTGTTTTTACAGAAGCTCTCTTAGCGGACGTATTTACCGGTCTGGGCTATTGCCTGGGGCCAGTTCTGCTGCGGCATCGCCGTTTTCCGGGAAGAGGTCCTGGTCAGAAGGGGGTGGAAAACTGGCTGCCGCCGGGCTGAAAAACTCCCGGGCAGAAAAACTCGCCGGGCAGAAAAAACTTGCCAAACTCGTCAGGACGTGATATATTAGGAACATGCCAGAAACAACTATTGTATCGAGTAGCCGGGTTGGGCAGCAGCTCAGCGAGATGAAGAAGGGCGAGCTTTCGTACTTGGAGTTCAACAAGAAGAAGATTGAGCTTGTTGCCAAGATTACGGTTGGCCGTGACAGCGACAACAACGTCGTTGTGGATAACAAGCTCGCCAGCCGCCATCATTGTGTCATACAGAAGATAAAGGACGCTTACTTCCTGAAGGATGAGGATTCCACCAACGGGACATTCCTGAACGGCAGCCGCATTCCGCCGGACAAGTACGTCAGGCTGAACCCCGGCGACAAGATTACTGTCGGCGGCGAGATAATCTCGTTGCCCTAGTTTGTGCCGTCTTGATGCCGACTTCTGAAGAGCTTGCCCCTTTGCGCTCTCGTATTCAGTCCTACCGGAACAGCAGGGAGCTTCCCCAAGAGGAGCTTCTGACCGGCCTGCTTAACAGGGTTCTTACTGTCTACGAGAACGAAGACTCCAGCTACAGGCCCTTGGCCCGCAATGGCGAGGCAGGGGGCCTTTTGGACTTTACGGGAAAGAGTCTGCCGGTTGTCATTGTTCCAGACCTGCATGCCCGCCCCGATTTCCTGCTTCACCTCCTGTCGTGCAAGATTAAGGGTAAGGAAGTGCTGGATGCCTTGAATGAAGGCAGCATCATCGTCATCTGTGTCGGCGATGGGGTTCATACGGAGCGTCTGGAGCGAGACTACAGGCGCTGGCTGGAATCTTTTGCCTTTTGGCAGCAGGGCAAGATTGACTGTCCTTCCATGAGGGAGGAGATGCGGCTCTGTCTGGCAACGGTGATGGCCGTGATGGAACTCAAGATTGCTTTTCCCGCACATTTCCATTTCCTCAAGGGTAACCACGAGAACATGATGAACATCGAGGGAATGGGTGACCATGCATTCCGTAAGTTTGCGATGGAAGGTGAGATGGTGAAGGACTTCATGCAGGAAGTCTACGGCGATGCCGTCCTGCACCTGATGCGCTGCTATGAAACCTCCATGCCCATTGTCGCCGCCTTTGACCGTTTCTGCGTCAGCCACGCCGAGCCTGCATACGTCTTCAGCAGGGACGAGATTATCAACTACCATGATGAGCAGCTCAGGGACGAGGTGGTGCTTGCTTTTACCTGGACACCGAACGACGGGGCGGAGGAAGGCAGCGTTGCCAGCATGTTTGCCGGGCTTACAGGCGGACAGCCGGAAGAGGCCCTCTGGTTCGGCGGACACAGGCCGGTGGAAGGGAAATATGCCCTCAGGCAGGAGGGCCACTACGTGCAGATTCACAACCCTGACGAGATGAACGTCGCGTACATTTCGGCGGACAGGCCTTTCAATCTGGAGAAGGACATCATCCCCCTTGTGAAGGGGTAAGATTCATATTGTATTATCGAATAAAGTTTAGGAACCTGTAAAAGCCTTGCTTTTTAGGTTTCGTGGGTGGGGAAATATGAACGAAACGAAAGTAGCCGCTCCGCAGACTCGGGTTGCGGCCCGGAGTACGGCAGCGGTTTCTCGGCCGGCAGCCGCAGTTTCAAGGCCTGCAGGTTCGGTCTCTAAGGTTACAGGCCCGGCAAGGACGGTTTCTGCAGCAGACAAAAAGAACAGCTTCGTGCCGATGAACATCGGCAAGTACCAGGCGACCGACCTTCTGGCCGAGGGCGGGCAGGGAAAGGTCTACCTTGCCTACGATACGGTGCTGGATCCCAAGAAAAAAGACAGGGTCGTCATCAAGGAACTGAAAATCCGTAAAAAGGATGCCCGCGAACGCTTCAAGCGCGAGGTGAAGATTCTCCGTGAACTGCGTTACGAACGGCACGTCGTCAGTACGTACGAATTCCTCAAGGAGGGGACTTCCGAGTACATCGTGCTGGAGTACGTGGACGGAATGTCTCTTGCAGATTTGGTCGAAAAGCAGAAGGGGCTGCCCGTCTCTCTTGCCATGTACATCTTTCTGGACATCTGTAAGGGACTGAGGGCCGCCCACAAGGAAAACATCATTCACCGGGACATCAAGCCTGACAACGTTCTTATCTCCAAGGACGGCGATGTCAAGCTGACGGACTTCGGCATCTCCGGCAGTGAAAAGGACTTTGACGAGGAGGATACTTCCACGGCAAAGCAGACTTTCTCGTCTTCGTTCGAAACTCAGGTGGGTACCAAGATGGGAACCCCGAGTTATATGTCTCCGGAGCAGATTGACGACACGAGCAAAGTGGACAAGAAGACCGACATCTACTCGATGGGGGTCATGCTTTATGAGATGCTCTTTGCCGACAAGCCTTTTGTCGGTTCTTCCGCCAATGAAATAATGGCGAAGGTCAAACAGGGAAATTACATAAAGCCTTCCGAGCGTGACAAGACGATTCCTGTCTCCGTGAACCACCTCATCGTCAAGATGATGGCGAAGGACAAGGAGAAGCGCTATAAGGACATGGACGCGGTCATCAAGGCCGTCAATAAGTATTTGGGGCAGTTCAGTCCGCAGACCCGGGGCTACCTCAAGTCCGCGCTCAAGGCTTCCGTCGCCAGCAAGAACAGGCTCAACTATTATCATCTCAAATTCAAGAACGGAAAGACAGTTGACCTGTCAGCACTTTCTTCCAAATATAAGGGGACGATTATAGCCATTGTAGCTGCCGCATGTCTTGTCCTTGCCGCAGCGGGTTACGTGACGGGTCTTTTCCATGAGACCATCCTCAGCCCCTGGTTTGCCTCGATGAAGCTGGAGATACAGGTTCCGCAGAAAACCGAGTACAGCGGGGGCAGCTACGCGAGTGATTTGCCCGCGACCGCCTACATCTTCCACGATGCGGAGAGCGCGCCTGATGTGGATTACTTGAATAAGGAGCGGCGCTTCTTTGAGGACAAGAAAGGCTCCTCGGGCAAGGTACTGCGTTATGTGACCCGGCCCGTCCACCTTAAGGCGGGAAACTACCTGGTAAAAATCGCACTCGGCCCCTACGTCTACTGGAAGAGCGTCAGCTTGGAGCAGGGCCGGAAGCTCGTGCTGGACTTCGACTCATTCAAGGGGGAACGGCGGACCAAAATCATCCAGCCCCATGCGATTGACGCAGAAACGGGGAGGGCCATAACGGAAGGCGTTGTCTTCGAGATAAAGGACCGGAAGGGCAAGTGGATTCCCCTCGATGAGGCGAGCGAGGAGTTCCTTGCCGGTGAGGATGCCGTCCACGTCCGCGCCTCATGCGAGGGCTACGAGAGCAAGGAATTCAGTACCGGACTCAAGACCCAGTGGTATCAGGATACGCTTATCGTTGAGATTCCGTTGAACCGCCCGGCTGAACAGAAAGAGGAGAAGAAATGATAGTTCTGCTCCTTACCACACAGGAGAAGGTCGGCGAACGGATTGCCGCCCGGCTCCGTTCCAAGTACAACTACATCGTCCAGACTTTCACGAGTGCGCGTAAGTTCATGGAGGCCGCTTACGACGAGGGTCCGTCCCGGATTGATCTCCTTATGGCGGATTACCTGTCGTTTCTGAACGATGAGCTGAATCCCTTCGAGAAGATGGTGGAGATGGAGAGCGTCATACCCTTCATCTACTACAACACGCCGTTTGCCAAGGCAGGACACCGGGCGGAATACTGGTACAACAAGATTGTCAGGCACATAAAAGCCTATATATCAGACGAGAAGGTTGCGGGTCTCATCCGGCTTTTTACCCAGATAGATGAAATTATAAGTTCCCCGGACATACAGCCCTATGTCCGCCTGCTGAACGAACCTCCTGAAATAAATGATGAGGAGGAAGTGGAAGAGGACAAGAACCTTTTTCTGGAGGGCTTGCGGATGCAGTACGGCATCCATAACTCCCGTTTCCGCGTGCTGAAGTACCTCTATGACCGGATTGGCGAGGACGTTATGGAGGAGGACATCTGCAACGATCTCTGGAACGAATATTCCGAGCGCAAAACAGGTGTCCTCTATTCCTACATCAGCGAGCTGCGCAAGCTCTGCGGCTCCAACGGCGGTCAGGCCAACGGGCTGCCTGGTGGCCGGCGGCTATACATCGAACGGAGCGGCAAGCGCAGTTACCGTATGGTCATCTGTCAGGGCGGGCAGGAAAAGAAACCTATCCGAGAATAGCCCCGGCGGCCCCGAGTACACCCAGACTGGCGAGCAGCATGATGATGCCCGCGAGGAGGACTCCTGCCATTACCGCAAGAATTGTCGGCTTGAACTTCATGTCGAGCAAACTGGCGGCGAGGGTTCCCGTCCATGCCCCGGTGCCGGGCAGGGGAATTCCGACAAAGAGGAGGAGGGCAACGAACATTCCCTTTCCTGCCTTGGCCTCAAGTTTCTGTCCCGCCTTTGCACCCTTGATCAGGAAGAAGCGGCATATTCCGCCGATAAGCTTTTTGTCCTGCCCCCACTCAAGGAATTTCCTCGCGAACAGGTAGATTATGGGAACGGGCAGCATGTTGCCGGCGATGCACAGGGCATACATAGCGACGAGGTGCGGGATGTTGTCCGTACTGATGAGTCCCCACGCTGCAGCGACGGGGATGGCCCCGCGCAACTCGATGAGGGGAACCATAGATATGAAGAAGATTGCAAGGTATTTGAAAAGCATTCGGCAAGTATAGCGGAGATGGAGGAAAAGGTCAAAGGGTGGCTTTCCCTCTTGCCCCTTCCCGTCCGCCTGTTTTCCTGCTATACTTAAGGAATGTCTAACATAATGGATTACCTTGCCTGGCGGGGAGACCTGGACTTCGGGAACTGCCCGTTGAATGAGGTGGATGCACTGATTCTCTGCCAGCTGAGCTATCTGAAGCTTGACGGTCTGGTCGGTCCGGATTTCGCAAAAAGGCAGGGAAAGAGGCAGACTCTCGCAGAAGTTGCAGAAGCGTTCAGGACTGCCCCGGACTATGAAGAGCGCAGCAACATGGGGGCATTCATCAATCCTCTCAGTCCGGAGCTGCTTAAGGAGGCTGGCAAGTCCAGGCGTTTCGGGGCTCTTGCGGTTTCTGGCTTTATAAACAAGATAGACGAGGAGAATGACGAACAGTTCTCGGCGGTCACGTTCTCATGCGGAAAGGCATGGAATTTCATAGTCTACCGGGGGACGGACGACAGCATTGTTGGATGGAAGGAAGACTGCCAGCTTGCGTATATGGACAGCGTACCTGCCCAGCTTGACGCGCTTGCCTATTTTGGCACGGCTGCTTCGGCTTTGAAAGGAAACTTCTATCTGGGAGGGCATTCCAAAGGCGGAAACCTCGCCCTCTATTCAGCGGCAAAGGCTGAATCTAAATTGCAGAACAGGATTTTATCCATATATGACAACGACGGGCCGGGATTCCCGGAAGATTTCTTTATCAGTCCCGGATATCTCGCTATTGCGGACAGGCTTAAGACATTCGTACCCAGGCTTTCCATCGTCGGGATGCTTTTTTCAAACGGCGGCAACTATGTCACGGTAGAGAACGATCTTAAGGACATGGTGATGCAGCATGATCCCTTCAGCTGGCAGACGGGGCCGTGTTCCTTCATTGAATGTGACAGGCTGGGCGACGAGAGCCAGTTTGTGGGCAAGACGCTCAACGAGTGGTTCAGAACGCTTTCGACGGAGGAGAAGAAAGTTTTTGTCGAGTCCGTATTCCAGGTGCTTGCGGGGAGCAACGCCAAGACGAACTTCGAACTGACTAAGAACTGGTTTGAAAGCCTTGTCGGGATGAAGAAGACTCTGGATGCCCTGCCAAAATCATCCCGGGAGACAATGCGGAAGAACATTCAGCTTCTGGTCAAGATTGTTGCCGATGAGTTCAAAAAGAAGCTTTCGGCGGATATACCGCACCTGAGCATTCCCTTATGAGAAAAGCTTGTTTCGAGCTCTATTTCGGCTCCGTGCTGGTACTGCTGATTCTTGCCCTCGCCCTTGTCAGTGTTTTCTACACTCCCTACGGTATAAACGCCATTGACACGGCTTCCAGGAGCTGCCCTCCTTCGCTGGCGCACTTTGCGGGAACAGACAGCCTGGGCAGGGACATATTCAGCCGCCTGATGACCGGGGCACGGTTTACGATTCTCGTCGCGGTCAGTACCGTGGCGTTGAGTTCCCTCGCCGGAAGCATACTGGGGCTGACATCGGGTTACTTTGGCGGCATTCTCGATGAGATAATCATGCGGATTGTGGATGCGCTGACATCTTTTCCCGGCATCCTCATCGCACTCGTTGTCGTCACTGTCTTGGACTGGGGCAAGCTGACGATAATCATTGCACTGGTCATAATGTTTACGCCGAGCTTTACGCGTATAGTCCGCGTGGGTACCCTGAAATACCGGGAGTCTGATTTTATTCAGAGGTGCAGGATCTACGGTTGCTCCGTGCCCCGCATACTCCTTCTGCATATATACCCCAACGTGTTTCCCCTGCTTTTCCCTTCCATTATCGTAGGTCTTTCCAATGCGATTCTCGCGGAATCCAGCATGAGTTACCTGGGGCTTGGCATACAGCCTCCGACTCCAAGCTGGGGGTGGATGCTCAGCGAGGCTCAGAACCTGGTGTTCAAGTCACCTTGGTACGCAGCCAGTACGGGGGGGCTCATCGTCCTCGCCGTCGTAGGGTTCAACTGCCTGGGTGAGGGGCTTCGGAAACTTGCCGGGACAGGGATATAAGGAATTTGTATGGCGAGCAGGGAACTTCTTTCCATCGAAAACCTCCGTGTCTGCATACAGTCTTCTGGCGGCCGCCTGTACCCGGCCGTGGACGGCATAAGCCTTTGCATGGGAAAGGGAGAAATCCTTGGCCTTGTCGGGGAGAGCGGCTGCGGAAAGAGTCTGACTGCGCTTGCGATAGACGGGCTTCTGGACGGAGCCACAGTGCAATGCGGCGGAAAAATTATGTTTGACGGGAAAGATCTCGCAAAGCTCACAGAGAAAGACAGGCTTGAAATATATGGGCGGGATATCGGCATGGTGTTCCAGGAGCCTATGACCAGCCTGAATCCGCTCATGCGGATTGGTGAGCAGGTGGGTGAAGCCCTGCGCATTCACAGCGTGCTTGGGCGTGAAGCTCTTGACAGGCAGGTTGAGATTGCCCTTGCCGCCGTGAACCTTGAGAATCCCAGGGCACTGATGAGAAAATACCCTCATGAGCTTTCCGGAGGAATGCGGCAGCGCGTCATGATTGCCTCTGCCGCAATATGCCATCCCAAGCTCCTGATTGCGGACGAGCCGACCACCGCGCTGGATGTCCTCACGCAGGAGCAGGTCATCGGGCTCCTCAAGAAGATTAACGCTGAATATGGAACGGCAATCCTGTTTATATCCCATGACCTCAGGCTTGTCTCCAGCCTGTGCGAGAGAATTTCTGTCATGTATGCCGGGAAGATAGTCGAGTCCGGGAG
>CADBRC010000262.1 GCA_902796985.1 uncultured Spirochaetaceae bacterium | reverse complement strand
GGAGGCCCTGCGAACGACAGCTACACCTACAGCGGGAGTAATGACATCGATGCTGTTGCCTGGTACCCAAGTAACTCGGGGGATGGCGGCGGCTCGACCAATGGGAAGAGCCACCCCGTAAAGGGCAAGCAGCCCAACAGCGCAGGCATATACGACATGAGCGGCAACGTGTATGAGTGGTGCTGGGACAAGTACAGCAGTTCCTCGTCCAGCCGCGTGCTACGTGGCGGCTCGTGGCTCCACGTTGATGCCTCCACCTGCGAGGTTTCCTACCGGTACCGCAACGCCCCGGTCAACCGGAGCTACATCGACGGCTTCCGCCTAGTCCGCAACGCCGACTGACCGGGCGGGCGTACCCTGGTGGGCGTGGGTTGCTCCCGGGCGCGGGCGGCGCGAAGCCCCGGCAAGCAGACCTGCCGGGTTTAAGCATGCTCTGTCCGCCTACTACTCAAACGCGTCGAAGCGTGTTATACTGTAGGCATGGAAGAGACAAGGACTTACGAATACAAGCCGGTTGACCAGCTCGTTTACGCTGATGACTTCATGTTCGGGGCCGTCATGAGCGACCCGAAGATTTGCAAGGGCGTGCTTGAGCTGCTTTTGCAGGTCAAGATAGACCACATAGAGTATCCCGAGCTGCAGAAATCGATTAATCCCTTCTATACACAGAAGGGCGTGAGGCTTGATGTGTATGTCGCCGACAGTAACCGGGTCTTTGATGTGGAATGCCAGTCTTACAAGGCTGAGAGCATAGGGAAGCGTGCCCGCTACTACCAGTCCATGCTCGACATAGGTAGCCTCGCGAGGGGCGCAAGCTATTCAGACTTGAAGGAAAGCTACGTCATCTTTATCTGCCTGAGCGACCCGTTTGAGGCTGGGATTCCAGTTTACACCTTTGAGCGGAAGTGTAAGGAATCGGAAGAAGTGAATCTTGGCGATGAGACACATCACGTCATGTTCAATGCTGCGGCCTACGAGCAGGAGACAAATCCAGAGATAAAGGCGTTCCTTGCGTTCGTTAAGAACAACAAGGCTGAATCTGACTTGACAAGGGAGATAGCGACCATGGTGCAGACAAAGAAGTTTGAGCAGTCATTCATCAACGAGTACCTTGCGTGGAGCATGCATGACAAGGATGTGGAGATGCGGGGCCGGGAAGCCGGTCGGATGGAGCAGGCCTTAGAAACGGCACGGATTCTGAAGCTTTCCGGAATCGACCCGGCAATTATTTCTCAGTCAACAGGTCTTGCGCTGGAGGATATATCCGCACTGAGATAGCGGCCATGGTGCAGACAAAGAAGTTCGAAGGGATGTGGAGATGCGGGGCAGGAACGAGGGCTCGGCTGCGAAAGCTGGGTCTGCTGCCCGGAAGCTCTTGGCGATGGGGGTGTTGTACTGTACTGGGGCTGATAACCCACCCTTGGCAAACTGATAACAGAAAAGCTTGCCAGTTTCTCTTTTTTACTATATAATAGGGATTATTATCGGTGTTTCCCTGAAAATGTGTTTTTTTGGGGAGACCGAGGTCAAAACATCCGAAGTTAAAAAGAGGCCCCGCGGCCTTTTATATTCGCTGATTAAGGAGCGTATATGGCTAAGAAAGAGCTGGACAGGTTTGATACTCACGCAAAGCGCGACGTGCAGATCCGCACCAAGCTGCTGCTTTACGTTGGGATTGCGGTCATCGTCTGCTGCGCCGGTGTCGCCGCCCTGTCCATCCTGGTATTCGACAGGTCCTATCTGCAGGAAGTGCAGGACGAGCTGGTCTATACGATGGAAGGCTGCCAGATGATGGTGGATGACCGTATGGATGTCGCGAAGGAGATAGCGGTCCTTGCCGCCAAGGACGAGACCACCATGAGGGACTTCGCCGTCAACAGCAAGTCCGCCCTCACGTCGTATGCCAAGCAGGTGGACGATGATTCTAACATAGATGTGTTCCTCTTTACCGACAGCAAGGGTACTGTCATCGCAAGCTCCGACTCCGACTTCCCGGCAGGTACCAGCCTTTCCGCTGTCTACGCCGTGGACCAGGCGCTGAGAGGTTCCTCCATCGCCAGCTGCGAGCCTGCGGGGGCCTGCAAGTTCGGTGTCATCTGTGCCTCGCCCGTCAAGATCGCGGGCAAGATAGCCGGGGTTTCAGTCGCCATCTATGACCTCGCCTCGGAGGATTCCGGGGACTTCTTGGACGCGCTCAAACGGAGCTACAACGTCGAGTGTACGGTCTTCTCCCAAGATACCCGCATGGGTACGACCCTCCGCAACGACAAGGGGCAGTCACTGGCCGGCACCAAGCTTGACAACAAGGCGATTATAGACCTCGTCCTCGGTAAGGGCGGCGAGTACAAGGGCCGCAACATCATCCAGGGCAATGAGTACCTGACCGTGTACGCCCCCCTCAAGCTCGGCGACGGCACGGTGAACGGAATGCTTTTCATCGCCAAGAGCCTCAAGGCCGTCGATACGATAAAGAGCCGTAGCATCGGCATCATCATCCCGGTGACGATGGTGCTTGCCATACTCGTCATGATTATCGTGGGCCGCTTCATCTTCTGGCTCATGTGGAGGATTAACAACGTCACCAAGGTCTGTAAGGAGCTGTCCGCCGGAGACGCGGACCTGACCAAGCGCGTCAAGCTGCTTGTCCGTGACGAGATCGGAGACCTCATCATCCACTTCGACCTCTTCTGTGACAAACTCCAGACAATCGTCCGCGAGGTCAAGTCTTCCAAGAACGTCCTTGAGTCCACAGGTAACGACCTGTCCGCCAGCACGGAGGACACGGCGAGTGCGATTACGCAGATTATCGCGAACATAGATTCCATCTCCGGGCAGATCAACGCCCAGACGAGTTCAGTTGACCAGACTGCGACCGCTGTCGACGAGATTGCCGGCAACATTACGTCGCTCAATGACATGATTGAGCGTCAGTCTGCCGGTGTCGCGCAGGCCTCCACTGCCGTTGAGGAGATGATGGGTAACATCGTGAGCGTCAACAAGTCGGTGGACAAGATGGCAGCATCCTTCAGCGGGCTTGAGAGCGATGCCAAGACAGGCTTCGCCAAGCAGCAGGACGTGAACGAGAGGATCAAGCAGATTGAGGAGCAGTCCCAGATGCTGCAGGAGGCCAACCAGGCCATCTCCAGCATAGCGGAGCAGACCAACCTGCTCGCCATGAACGCGGCTATCGAGGCTGCCCATGCGGGTGAGGCCGGAAAGGGCTTCTCTGTCGTTGCCGACGAGATTCGCAAGCTGTCCGAGACTTCATCCGGCCAGTCCAAGACGATCGGAGAGCAGCTCAAGAAGATTCAGGACTCCATCTCCGAGGTCGTCACCGCCTCCCAGGAAACAAGCGCGGCGTTCAACTCCGTGTCCAGCAAGATTCAGGAGACCGACGAGCTGGTCGTCCAGATCAAGGCCGCGATGGAGGAGCAGAACGCTGGTTCCCGCCAGATCAGCGAGGCCCTCAAGGGCATGAACGATTCCACCGTGGAAGTCCAGAAGTCCTCCAAGATGATGAGCCAGATGAGCAACAAGATTACCCTTGAGATGGGAAGCCTGAAGGACGTTGCGACGAGCATGAAGGACGGCATGGAGGAGATGGGCAACGGCGCTCGCAAGATAAACGAGACCGGTGCCGCCCTCGGCGACATCTCTAAGCAGGTGCAGGATTCCATCTCCAAGATTGGAAGCCAGATAGACCTGTTCAAGGTTTGATGGCACTGTCTGCTGTATAGAGTACGGCCCCGGTGAGAGTGAATCTCCCGGGGCCGTTTTGTTTCTGGAGAAAGCCGTCTCGTGTCATTTCATATTGAACATTTCCCTGCTCTCCTTTATACTAGCCTCCATTATGGTAGTTGCGATAGACGGGCCGGCGGGAACCGGCAAAAGCACGGTGGCGCATGAGCTGGCCAAGGATTTGGGACTGACATATCTTAACAGCGGCAGTTTCTACAGGGCACTGACCCTTGCATTGCTTGACGCGGGCATAAGCCTGGACGACGAGGGGGCGGTCATGGCCTTCGTCAAAAAGCAGAAGCTTGACTATGTGAATGCCCGCCTTATCCTGAACGGAAAGGACGTGGACGACCTGCTCCATCAGGACAGGGTTGACGCTTCGGTCTCCAAAGTTTCTTCTATTGTACCCCTCCGCCACCTGGTCAACGCGCGGATGCGGGAAATCGTCAAGAAGCTGGACATCATCTGCGAGGGCAGGGATATGACGACTGTCGTCTTTCCCCAGGCGGAGCACAAGTTCTATCTGGACGCGAGCGTGGACGTGCAGGCCAGGAGACGCTTTGACCAGGGGGTGAGCAATCTTTCGCTCGAGGAAATCAAGGCAGCCATCATAAAGCGGGACGAGGCGGACAGGAAAAAGGCCGAAGGGGCGCTAAAAAAAGCTCCCGATGCCCGCTATATCGACACATCCGACTTGACTATAAAGGATGTTTGTGAAATAATGAAGTCCGAAATTCAATCAAAAGGATCTACAATGGCACAGAAGGAAGTGGTTCAGAACGTCGAGCAGGGCTCCAGCGACATTCGCACACAATTAGAGGACTCTTTGAACAAAATGGGGCAGGTTGAGGACAATGCTCTTGTGGAGGGCAAGGTCGTTCAGGTAACGGATGACACGGTTTTTGTCGATGTCAACTGCAAGTCAGAGGGAAGGATTCCTCTCAGCGAATTCGGCGACGAGAGGCCGAAGGTCGGCGACACGACGACGGTCTACCTTATCAACCAGTTCGGCAAGTACGGGCCCGAGGTTTCCAAGCTCAAGGCCGACGAGAAGCGCCTCTGGGAGGACTTCAAGACCGCTTTCAACGACAAGAAGGCCGTCGAGGGCAAGATTGCCAGCGAGACAAAGGGCGGCTTCATGGTCGATTTGGGCGGCGGAATCAGCGCATTCCTTCCCATCAGCCAGGCGGACAGCCAGAAGGTCGAGAAGGCCGAGAAACTCATAGGGCTCAAGGCTCTCTTCTATATCGAGCGCCTCTATAGCGAGGGCAAGCGCAATGTCGTCGTCAACCGCCGCAAGTACCTTGAGGAGAAAATCGAGGAGAACCGCGAGAAGTTCTTCAACGAGGTCAAGATCGGAGACTCCGTGAAGGGCACGGTCAAGACGTTCACGAGCTTCGGCGCGTTCATCGATCTGGGCGGCTTCGACGGCCTGCTCCACATCAACGATATGAGCTGGGGCCACGTCACCCGCCCGAAGGATTTCGTGAAGAAGGGGCAGGAGATTGAGCTGAAGGTCATCCGTCTGGATCCCGAGAAGAAGAGGATTAATCTCTCCCTCAAGCATTTTAGCGAGGATCCCTGGCTGCACTTCGAGGACCGCTATCACGTCAATGATGTCGTCAAGGGCAAGGTCACCAAGCTGACCGAGTTCGGCGCATTCATAGAGCTGGAGGAAGGAATCGAGGGCCTTGCCCACATCTCCGAGTTCAGCTGGACCAAGAAGGTCAACAAGCCGTCCGACATGCTCAAGGAAGGCGATGAGGTCGAGAGCATGATTCTCGGCTACGACATACAGGCCGGCCGTGTCTCTCTGGGCCTTAAGCAGGTCACTGCCAACCCCTGGGATACGATCGCCGACAAGTTCCCCGTCGGAACCAAGGTTCACGGTACGGTTGTCAAGATTACGAGCAACGGTGCCTTCGTCCAGATTGACGAGGGAATCGATGCTTTCCTGTCTGGAGAGGATCTCTCTTGGACCAAGAAGGTCAAGCATCCTGGCAGCGAGATAAAGACTGGTCAGGAGCTGGATGCCGTCATCACCGAGTGCGATCAGCAGAACCGCCGCATCCGCATTGGTGTCAAGCAGCTGTCTGACAATCCTTGGGTCGCTTTTGCGGCTGCCCACAAGCCCGGAACGACGCTTGAGGGCGAGGTTACGTCCATCACGGACTTCGGCATCTTTGTCAAGGCCGAGGGCGGAATCGAGGGCCTGGTCAACAAGTCCAACATTTCCGATGACCGCGAGACTCCCTTTGAGGAGGCCGTCAAGAAGTTCAATCCCGGCGACAAGGTCAACGTCTATGTCGTCTCCGTGGATGTGGACAAGGAGAAGGTCGCTTTCTCCATCAAGGAGTACAAGAGGGCGCAGGAGCGTGCTCAGCTTTCCCAGTATATGTCATCCAGCAATGATGATGAGGGAGGCTATACTATCGCCGACAGCATGAAGAACCGCGGCAACAAGTAAGTTTGTCCGCTTTGCGTTAGTCTGGCAGAAAGGCACATTGCCCCGTTCATGCGGTGGCGGTGTGCCTTTTTTGTTTTATCCGGGTGTCCGGGGAGGAGCTGGTATCGATATGGATGAATTCACAAGCACGAG
>CADBRC010000261.1 GCA_902796985.1 uncultured Spirochaetaceae bacterium | reverse complement strand
TTAACGAACGCCTTTATGTCAGAAACAATCTTGTCCGGGGTTCCGCTGAATTCCTTCGCCTCATACAGCTCATTGCAGAAGGGGACGACCGTTACGGTCGGGTTGTTCAGTTTTGCCAGATAAGAGGAAAGAAGGGCGAACTCCCTGTCTGCATCACGCCGCTTCATACTGTCGGAGATATCATAGTAGACGACAAGCCTTTTAGGCAGGGGCTTAGCGCTTGCCTCCACGGCAAACGGCTGGTAATAATAGAAGAACGTATCCTTTCCAATGTCCTGTGTAAAGACCTTGCCCGTACCGCGGTCCAGATTCGTCGGGATGGCGAACTTGATCGGCTTGGTGAGCGTAAAGTCCTTCTTGGAGATGCTCGCCGTATACCCCGACCGCATCTGGTCGAAGTTCACCGGCCCAAGTCCAAAGTCGTCGGACGCAGGAACGGATGGAGATGCAGGATCCAGGACGGTTATCTTGAAGCTGAAGGAGTCCAGTTTCCCCTGCGGCAGGGCGGAAAACGTGTATGCCCGCCCGGAAGCGGCAAGCCCCTGAAGCTCGCTCTGGTAGGTGACCTGCACACGGCGGCTGCCGCCCGCGGGAATGGGGTACACCCGGGCTTTGAAGTTGTTCCCCGCCGTCATCTCCACAAGGCCGGGGTCGATTCCCTGACGGACGACGGCCTCGAAGACCTGCCGCCCCTTGTCCTTCTCCACGACGACACCCTGCCTCATCTTGCCGTTGATGTCGAGCGCGTATCCAGTGACGGACTCGCCTTCGCCCAGGGGAAACTCGAATTCCCCTTCAAGGATGCGGCCAGTCTCGTTTACAAAAAGCATATCAAGTGTGGTCGTAGCTATGTTGCCCATGACTTCCACCTGTGCGTCAAGCGTGCTCAGGCGGACGGGGTTTGTCTTATTGGAATCGGAACCCGTGACCTTCATCGCGATGGAAGGAGCCGTCTGGGCAACCGCCTGTGCCGAAGCCTGTGTCGCGGCAAACAGGGGCGGAACAAGGAGTGAAAAAAGCATAGCAAATCTTTTCATAGCGTACCTCGCCTATAGAACAAGGCGGGGACAGTATGATTACATAAGAAGATTCTTATTTTTGACGGGCATTCATTTCAGCATTCCTTCTATATATTCATTCGATTTTGCGGACAGCTGCATCCAGCCCGGCTTGAAGCCGGACCGCAGGGCGTTGCGCACGGACTTTATGTTGGACCAGGCGGCGCAGTAAAAGGGAATCTTGCCGTGCCCAAAGATTTCACGGGCAAGGCGGTTCGTTATGACGGAGGCGATTCCCTTGCGGCGGTATTCAGGAAGTACATCTACGCCAATCTGCCAGAAGTCCTCCGCGTCGGCGGAACTGCCCGCAAGGGCGACGAGTCTGCTGCCGTCATACGCGCCGACCCCCAGCACGTCAAGCTCTCGCCGCTTCTCGCACAAGGCGTTGCCCCACTGCTCAACGTACAGGCCGTCAAAATCAGAATTGGAGAACAGCCTGAGCTCAAACGGGAAAGCGTCCTCCAAACGTTTTGCGGACGCAAAGACCTTATCCACATCGGGAAGGAAATATTCCGCCATGAAGCAGACGCGGGAACCGGCCCCTGCAAGCAGGTCATTCAGCCTGTATACAAAGGGCGTCTCAAACCACTTGTAGGCCGACTGGGAATCTATCAGTTCCCGTAGCTGTGGCAGGAGGTCCTTGCGGGCGGAAACCACGGCGTTGCTCCCGTATGACGTCAGGTCGCACACGAGCGGCAGCTCCAGATAGCGGTGGGCCTTGGGATTGCGGATCGACTCACAGAAGACGTTTTCGCCCCGGAGGAAGTCCTCCGCCTTACAGTTTGAATCATGCGCCGACTGCTCCATCGCGAGGCGGAGTATCATGGAATTGTCAAGACAGGTCATGTTCCTTTCGATTATACAGGATGGTCTCCGTTTTCTCAAGGCATAGCCTTGTGATGCCGTGGACGTTTGAAATACGTTCGATTGACTATCTTTCCAAAAAATGCAAGTATGATGCACATGACAGCCACGATCGAGCTACAGGCAGTAACAGACGGAGATGTACAGACCCTGTGGGAAATGCAGGTCGAAGCTTTCTCCGAGCTCCTTCAGAAATACCAGGACTATGAAACAAGTCCCAGCGCCGAAGGAATTGACAAAGTGATGGCACGCTACCGGCAGCCGTGGACGCATTACTATTTTATCATGGCTGGCGGGCAAAAGGTCGGCGCCGTCCGCGTCGTCGACAAAAACGATGGAAGCAGGAAGCGCATTTCGCCGATTTGGATCATGAAGGAGTTTCGCGGCAGAGGCTATGCCCAGGCGGCAATCAGCGCCGTTGAAAAAATCTTTGGATCCGACAACTGGAGCCTTGACACCATCCTGCAGGAAAAAGGTAACTGCCATCTGTATGAAAAGCTCGGTTACCATCGGACGGGCGACGTCATGAAGATAAACGAGCGGATGGATATCGTGCTGTACGAAAAGAATTGAGGAAATCGAGCGATGAAAGCCGGTATCATTCAGGCAAACCCACGCGTATGGAATTAACGGACGAATTTGTTTTACGGAGCAGGCAGATTCTCGGTGACAGGCTTGCGGGGGTATACCTGCACGGCTCTTCGGTGATGGGGTGCTTCAATCCTAAGAAGAGCGACATCGATCTGCTCGTCGTAGTGCATGATGCTGTCCCGGATGCTGACAAGGCGGCGTTCATGGACATGGTCGTGGAACTGAACGGGGAGGCACCCGCAAAAGGAATCGAGATGGACATGGTGCAGAAGGACGTATGCAATCCCTTCATATACCCCACCCCGTTTGAACTTCACTTTTCCATCAAGCACCTGGACTGGTACCGGACGAATCCCGCCGACTACATCCAGAAGATGAACGGCGTGAACAAGGATCTTGCGGCTTACTTCGAGGTGATACGGCGGCAGGGAAAATGCCTCTATGGAACACCGATAGCCGAAGTGTTCGGGAAAGTCAGCAGGGAGGCATACCTTGACAGCATTCTGTGCGATGTTGCGGATGCGGTGGATGACATACAGACGAACACGGCCTACATCGTCCTGAACCTGCTGCGCGTCCTGGCCTTCATACGGGAAGATGCCGTCCTTTCCAAGAAGGAAGGCGGCGAGTGGGGGCTTGCCACACTGCCCGACTCCTACCGCCCCCTCGTCCGGCTCGCGCTGGACGAATACGCCTCCGACCGGAAGCAGGACTATGCAGGCGAGCCCTTGCAGGAATACGCCCGCTTCATGCTCGAGCAGATCAGCGCTTCGCCTGCCATACTCCGCTAGCTGTAAGAATCTTCCCGCCGCTTATAAAGATGTAGTCGCTCGCAAGAGCCTTCAATTCTGAACGGATATGGCTTGAAAGGCAGAATTCGTGGTTTTATCCATGCAAGTTAGATATTGACAACTTTGAATAGTTTCTATATAACAATGTCATAACAAAGCGTATGGAGGCTGTTTCCACATGAAGATTCAAAAATTGAACGCCTTTTTCAGAAAGTTCGGGGAGTTCCAGCTGCGGTACCGGGCCGTGTTCCTCGTCGTGATATGCCTTGTGACGGCATTCTGCGTAGTGGGCCTGCCCAAGCTGACCCTGTCCAGCAACGAGGAAGACTGGTTCGACAACACCGAGCAGACAAAGATAGACAGCGACCACTTCAAGGACCTGTTCGGGGCGGACGATTCCGTGATGATCCTGGTGCAGGCG
>CADBRC010000260.1 GCA_902796985.1 uncultured Spirochaetaceae bacterium | reverse complement strand
GTGCTGGAGCCGTAGGTCTCGCCGTCGCTGTCGGCGACTCCCCCGGTTCCGCTACAGGAGCTTATTAATAGAAGAAAGACGAGGAGGGTAAGAGAAGTTAGTTTTGCCCCCCCCCCGTAAGCTTAGAGTACCTCCTAGCATCGTGCGATTCAGTACGTTTTTCATAAGCAGGACTCCCTTGATACTAAGTCTGCTTCTATTATAAACCCGATTTTCCGTCTTGTCACCTACATCAAAGTGTAGTTTTTGCAAAATTCTCAACTATGCTTTAAGAAAAGTGTGTCAAAATGATGCAAGCTGCCCGCACGCCCCAGGCAATTGCCTTTTTCGGGCTTGTCATATATAATGGAGGCATGGCAGGTGTAGTTTTGATGTTGCTGCTGCCGTTCCTCGGGACGGCCCTCGGTTCTTCCTGCGTCCTTCTCATGCGGCGCGAGATGAACGACACCCTTGAACGCATTCTGGCGGGCTTCGCTGCGGGGGTGATGGTTGCGGCTTCGGTGTGGTCTCTGCTTATTCCCAGCATGGAGCAGTCGGCCCCGATGGGGAAGCTGGCTTTCCTGCCGGCCCTTGTCGGTTTTTCGCTGGGAATCATATTTCTCTTTCTTCTGGATAAAATTACCCCGCACCTTCACGCGCTCGCGAAGACTCCGGAAGGCCCCAGAAGCAGGGTCTCCAGGACGGCGATGCTTGTTTTCGCGGTAACCCTGCACAACATCCCCGAGGGAATGGCCGTCGGGGTCGTCGCTGCGGCGATGATGGGGGGCAGCATGGGCATAAGCTTTCAGGCGGCCCTCGCGCTTGCCATAGGAATAGCGATACAGAACTTCCCGGAGGGGGCCATCGTTTCCATGCCCCTCCGCACGGAAGGCAACGGCCGGCTCAAATCCTTCATCTACGGGGCGCTCTCCGGAATCGTGGAGCCGGCCGCTGCCGTCCTGACAATCCTTCTGACGGGCTTTGTGACCGGCCTCCTGCCTTACCTGCTGGCGTTCGCCGCGGGGGCGATGATTTACGTTGTCGTGGAGGAGCTTCTGCCCGAGGCGAGCCGGGACGAAAAGACCGACATCTGTACGATTGGCTTTGCGGTCGGCTTTGCCCTGATGATGGTACTGGACGTGGCTTTGTCCTGACCGTACCATACGGGGCTCATGATTGTTGTATAATTATATAGAAGATTTTTTATAAATTTCTATGGAAAACGAGAATTCGAGAGGTTTTTGATTTATGAGAAAAACATTCAGACTGCTGGCGGCAGCCGTGTGCCTGTCCGCGCTGGCGGACCTGGCGTCCGCTGCGAGCGTCAAGATGGTTCCCGCAAAGGAGGGAATCGTCATGGCGGAGGGCGAGGCCCAGATGTACAGCGACGGCTACAAGGTCAGGTCAGTGACCATCCTCTACCGGAAGAAACTGGATCCGACCAGCGTCACTGTGGATGACTACTCTGCGGAGGGCCGCGAGATTAAGTCCGTGTCCGTGGACGGCAAGAACGTCAGGATTTTCTTTGACTGCGACAACATCTGGTATCCCGGGAACGGAGAACAGGAGGTCAACACCGACGTCCAGTTCAGCCGCTACGTCACCGTTACGCAGAAAGGCGAAGTCAGCGTCGCGGGGGGCGGCACGGTTTACACCGGCCCTGCTTCCGTACAGACCAAGAAGATAGCCGAGCCCAAACTGCTCAAGGATTTTTCGGACAAGCTCTATAAGGATGATGATTCGGGCATTGAGGTTCATTACAGCCTCTATATGCCCCTGTACTATACTGAGGGCTGGAACTATCCCGTCATCGTGTTCATCCCCGACTCCCGGGCCAACACGGATACCGGCAAAACCTGCCTTATGCAGGGTGAAGGGGCCATCGCCTGGGCCTCGGAGGCAGAGCAGGAAAAGCACAAGGCAATCATCATGGCCTTCCAGTATCCCAAATACACCGAGAAGCAGTACGGTCCGCTTGTGAAGGAAGACGGCAGCTGGACTCCCGGCCTTGAGGCAATATACAAGGCCGTCATAAATCTTATCACCGGTTCACGGGTTGACAGGGAAAGGATTTATGCCGTCGGTCAGGGCGAGGGCGCAGCGGCGAACCTGCTGATTGGAAACAAACATCCCGGGCTGTATGCTGCCCAGCTGGCGATTTCCCCCATGTACGAGCTTAAGTCTGTCGAAGGACTGGAGAACGAGAAGCTGTGGCTCATGGTTTCATCCAACGATCAGAAGTCCCGCGACGCAATGGACAAGGCCGTCGGCACATGGGAGAAAGAC
>CADBRC010000259.1 GCA_902796985.1 uncultured Spirochaetaceae bacterium | reverse complement strand
TTCCCAAGCTCCCCCACTACCTTGGGGTCACTACTCCCTGAATGGTAGGCAAGGTATAAACTTCTGCAATTTCACGGGGAAAATTCGTAAAAAATCCGGCCGTACTAGCACCGAACGCAGTGTCGCCCTGCACCGAACGCAGTGTCGCCCTGCACCGAACGCAGTGTCGCCCTGCACCGAACACGGTGTCGTACTGCACCGAACACGGTGCCGTACTGCACCGAACACGGTGTCGCCCGACCCATCCGCCGTCAGCCTGCCAACCCCTGCTCCCACGGATTGAAATATATTTGTTTATCTTCTATAATGAAGGAAGTCTTTTGTCGAAAAAGAAATTGGTTTAAAGTCTGAGAGACAAATTCAACGCAGAGGAAGACGAGATATGGCGGAAAAAAAGCTGGCTCCGGGAACACTGGACCATACAAGGCAGAACATCGGGCCGATTGACCCCGTAGAAGCGGCGAAAATGCAGAAAGTCTTGGGAGGGGAGGTGCTCCAGGAGCGGTCTGTCCCCGTGAATCCCGACAGCCTGCCCAAGAGCAAGAAAAGGAACAGGGCCGTCGTCAAGGGCTCAGGTCTGTCCTCCTCGGATGTGGCTGCCCAGAGCGGAAGCGCAAACCTGCCCAAGATGTCCGGGGTCACGAGCGGAGGGGGCAAGAGCGGCGTCAAGATGCTGAAGACCGACGATGACCTTCAGGAGATGACGGCCCACGACATCAAGATGATAGACCGCCTGATGATGAGCGAAGCTTACGATCTCAAGCCCGACCGCGGGGTTTTCAACTTCTTCTACAACCTGTCCGCCAAGAACCGGAGGAAGCTGTCCAGGCGCTACGGCGAGTACAAGATTAAGTCCAACGTAGACCATCTGCAGGCCTTCATCAGTACGATAAAGACCTTCATCCAGATTTCTCCCGACACCTACAAGGCGAAAATCGCAACGGAGACCGAACTCAAGTTCAAGTTCCTCCGCTCGGTCGGCAAGTGGACGGTGCACGACATAAAGATAATGGGCGAGGCCCTTCAGGAGAACGCGGGCGAGCTGACCGTCGGCATGATGGTTCCCTTCGTCAGTGCAGTCTACAAGGAGCTTCTGACCGTCTACTACATCGGCGACCAGAAGGTAGCCGCCCTTATCAAGGACATCTACAGCGACCTTGCGCAGTACCCCAAGGTGGACAAGCTTCAGGTGCAGACCCTCGCCAAGCAGGGCATCACCGAGTGGCTCTACGTCGTGGACCAGATGGTGCGCGGCATGTATCCCCTCCTCATGCGGATGTGCGGTACCGGCTACGAGACCTACCCCAAGTTCTTCACCAGCCAGGCGGGACAGATCCTCAAGTTCGTCGGTCTGTCCAAGTTCGACCTGCTGATTGCGGACAAGGAAAAGCCCGCCGAGAAGGAAGATGCCCCGGCGGAGGAAAAGAAGGAAGAGAAGAAACCGGCTGCACGGCAGATAGGCGAGTTCGACGACCTCGCCAAGTCCGGCCTCAAGGTGCTGGAACAGCTCTTCCCCGATGCAGGATTCTCCAGCCTGGACAAGCATCCGGACATGTTCCCCTACTTCCAGCCGATATACAAGTTCGACGACGGCTTCAACATGCTCAGCCCGATGAACGGCATACAGGTGCTGGTCGTCCTGCTCCAGATACTGGAAGACTTCTTCCACGGCTGCCGCAACATCAGCTTCAAGCTCGGTGAGGCGGAGGGCTTCAGTGAGGGCAGCGACGACATCTCGACGATTTTCTCCGAATGGTCCAACTACCGCGAGGACCTCTTCCTCAAGCAGTACGGCGAGTACCTGAGGCAGTTCGTCAACACGGCCTACTCCCAGCGGGACTACCCGCAGACCCAGTTCGGAAAAGAGAACCTGAACAACATGCTCTGGAGGGCAAAGTACTACTTCTTCCCGTCGCTCAAGTTCAGCGCACCGGTTCTGACCAAGCCGCAGAACGACAGCAAGTACAAGCCCCTGAACCTTCGGGCGGACTACCTCAAGACTGTCCTGACGACGCTTGTCCGCCGCATAGACGAGAACCAGGCGGCCAAACGCCCCGTGCTCGGTGTGCTGAACCCCTGGGACCGCTACTCGTTCGACGTTCCCAACCCGGTTTCCAAGAGGCTGGACGTGCTCCTCGGAGCAAAGCGGTCAGACGAGACGACCGCAGCGACCAACGCGAACCTGCTCAAGTACACCCTCTGCATCGTGTCCGTGCTGGACTGGTGGGTCAACAACCCGAACAGCCCCGCCTACATTACGGATACATCCGAGATTTACCGCATCGACAAGGACGGAGGCCCCGGATTCTCAGCCCCGGAGCGCACCGACCAGAACAAGCTCTTCGCCGATGCAGTCAAGGCTGCCGCCGCGAAGGCCAACAGCTAGTTTCTGCCCGTTCCCAGCCGCTCCCGGAGCGTGATGTACAGCCCCAGTACGGCGCATCCTTCCAGGACGGCGGTGACAAAGGGCCTGAAGTAAATGAGGAAAGGCAGGGCGAGCAGAAGCGCCGACGATATGACCGCCGGGCGGAACTTCCTGTCGGGAGGGGGCAGTTCCCTCCCCTCCTCTGCGAGCCGCCGCTTCTCATGCCGGATCCTGACGAATCCCCAGATGCCGACTCCCAGGTAGAGGAGCAGGGCGGCGGCACAGATGCACAAGTCTATCTTTGTTTCTTCCATAAATATACGCCAAATCCTACAGGAGCGCGGGGGCGCTTGTCAATCCGGGAAAATTTAAAATAATTCACTAAGTTCCTACCGTTTTTGGAAAAGTTATGATATAATAGTAAAAAAGGTCAAGCTTTTCCCTTCGGGCGACAGGGCTGACCGGCGATATTCACAGGAGCATGTGTGAACAGGCACGACTTTCCCAAAATCCACTTCTATGATCAGGATTTTGTTGATATTTATAACAAGACGTGGAGCTGGCTCTCCGACTACTGGATAAATCCGGCATCCGGTGAGCTTTCCCCGGACGGCTACTTCATATATCCGATGGACGGCCGCTATATACTCGACCAGTCGGAATCCATCTTCTCTTCGTTTTTCCTGGTCTACTCCAACCGGAATTTCCCGGCGAACAAGAACATAGACTATTTCTACTCGATGCAGGAAGAAAGCGGAGCCATCCGCTGGAAATACGATGCGGCGACGGGAAAGCCCATCATGACCGAAGACAACCCGGAAGGGATAGGTCTGCCCCTCTTCGCATGGGCAGAATACAACCTCTACCACAAGGGGGCCAGCAAGCGGCGGATTAAGGACGTGATGGTCTACCTCTGCAAGTACATGGACTGGATTGACCGCACCTTCAAGCGGGACAACGGCCTGTACGCAGTTCCCCACACCTGTTCCACCATGTCGAATTCCCCGCGCGAGGGGGTGTGCTACCCGGTGGACTTCAACAGCTGCATGGCGATAAACGCCGCCCACATGTCAGCCCTCGGAGACATCCTCAACGACAAGGACCTGAGTTTCCAGTACAAGAAGCTCTACTTCAGCCTCAAGACCCGCATAAACCGCCTGATGTGGAACCCTGAGACGAACTTCTACCACGACCTGGATCAGGAGGAAAAGCAGCTGCCCCGCAAGACCGTCGCAGGCTTCTGGCCCCTCCTCGCAGAGCTGCCCAACTCGGACAGGGCGGAACTCCTTTCGCAGCACCTGTCCAATCCCAAGACATTCGGCACGGAGCACCCCTTCCCCACGCTGAGCGCAGACGACCCCCTCTTCAACGAGGCGGGCGAGGCTTACTGCGGTTCGGTGTTCCCGACCTTCAACTTCATGATAATCAAGGGGCTGGAGAAGTACCAGAAGTACGGCTTTGCCCGCGAGTGCGCCATCCGGCACCTCTACTATGTGCTGGAAGGGCTGAGCCCTGTGGACACGTCCAAGAAGGGCGACCTCTACGAGGCATACCTCCCCAATAAGGAAGGCCCCGCAGCCTACAGCGGCAATGACTGGTTCCCCCGCAGGAAGTTCCTGCACTTCCTGGGTCTTTCCACCATCGCCCTGATGATAGAGAATGTCATCGGCCTGAGCATCAGCCTGCCCCGCAAGACCGTCGACTGGGTCATCCCCAATCTGGAGATGATGGGCATAGAGAAACTGTCGCTCAAGCGGAACCTGATAACGATTCTCAGCAAAAAGACGAGCAGGGGCTGGGAAATCCAGATGGAAAGCGAGAAGCTCTATTACTTCACGATTGACATACTGAACAAGAAGCGGAAGACTCTCCCCATACCGTCAGGCAAGTGCTCCATGCTCATAGACAAGCTGTAAGCTGGCTGTAAACATGCCGATAAGGAAATTGTATGGCGAACTCGAGTATTCCGGTAAATATTGACATGATAAGGAACGCCATAAAGTCCGGCGTTCCGCTTGTTCTGACGACCTACACCTTTCCCCGGAAGGTGGAGGCCTATGTCGATGAGGTCATCCGCGTCTTCCTGAGGGAGCTGAACCAGCAGCAGATGACCGAGACCCTCTCCTTCTGCATGAAGGAACTGGCGAACAACGGCAAGAAGGCGAACACCAAGCGGGTCTACTTCGAGGACAAGGGCCTGGATCTGGAGAACCCCGAGGACTACAAGAAGGGAATGGAGGCGTTCAAGACCGAGACGCTGACGAACCAGAAGTTCTGGCTGGAACTGCAGAAGAACAAGGGCCTGTACATCAAGATTACCCTTCAGGCCGCCAACAATAAGATAAAGCTGGAGACCCGCAACAAGTGTGAACTGAACGTCACCGAGTACAAAAGAATCCATGACAAGATAACCCGGGCGACGATGTTCGACAGTCTGGAAGAGGGCATGGCCGCAATGCTTGACGAGTCCGAGGGCGCGGGTCTGGGTCTGACGATGATGGTCCTGATGCTGAAGAAGATCGGCCTGACCGAAGAGAACTACCAGGTCATCAGCGAGAACGGAGAGACGATAACCCGCCTCATTCTGCCCTTCAGCGAGAAGAGCATGGAGGCATTCAACTCCCTGTCCAAGAAATTCGTCGACCTCATCGAGGGGCTGCCGGAGTTCCCGGAGAACATCAATGCGATCAACCGCCTGATAAACGACCCCGACTCCAGCATGACCGACATTGCCCGCAAGATTTCCAACGACGTATCGCTGACCGGCGAGCTGCTCAAGCTGGTCAACTCAGCAGCCTTCGCCCTCGCGACCCCCTGTTCCAGCATTGACGAGGCGGTCAAGTTCACGGGAATCAGGGGAATCCGCAACCTTCTCTTCTCCGTCGGATCAATGCAGGCCCTCATGGTCGAGTCCGACCCCAAGAAGAAATCCCTCTGGGACCACTCCTACCGGGTCGCATTCTATGCATATACGCTCGCCCGCTCCCATTTCACCGCCCCCGAGGACAAGCACCTGGTCGAGGACAGCTACGTCTGCGGCCTCCTGCACGACATGGGAAAAATCATCTTCGTCACGGCGACCGCCGACATCTACGAGAAGATGGGCAGGCTCTGCAAGGAGAAGGAGATAAGCCCGGACCTCTTCGAGCGCATGGTCGCGGGCGTGAACCACGGCGAGGTCGGTGCGCTGGTCGCCAAGAAGTGGAACTTCCCCGAGGCAATCGTCGAGGTCATCCGCTGCCACCACGATACGGCCTCCGCGAAGGACGAGCACAAGAAGCTGACCTGCCTGATCCACTTCGCCGACCTGCTCGCCCACTACAGCGAGGGCATCATCGACTGGTCCAACTTCGAGAGCGACGAGCTCAAGCTCTTCTCCATCACCGACGAGGTGCAGGTCAAGGAGCTGAGCGAGAAGATGGCCACCCAGTTCAAGAACAGCGAACGGTAAAATCGAGAGAAAAGCCGTTCCAGCCGCCGGCGACCCTCTTGATTTTTATTTTCCAATCTGCTATGATAGTGTCACTTTCCGGGTGATAGAGCAGTTGGTTAGCTTACTAGTCTGGGGGACTAGTGGTCGCGGATTCGAGTTCCGCTCACCCGATAAAGGGCCGCTTCAAGCGGTCCTTTTTTTATGCCCGCGGCTCTACGCGCCGGGTTCCAAGCGGTCCTTTTTCTATGCCCGGCCCCGTACGTCCGGCCTCAAGCGGGCGGGACGGGAGGCCCCAAGCAGGCGGGACGGGCCGCCCCTACTTCCGCCCCCTGGCGAGGGAGCGGCCGATCCGCGCGATGATAATATAATAGGCTATGGCAAGGGGGATGGCGGCGGAGAACCAGGCAAGCGGCTGGGACACGCAGGTTCCCGCATAGCCTATGAAAGCCGGCAGTATGAAGGCTGCCGCCGACCGGGCGACAAGCTCGAACACCCCGCCCATCAGAGGCCAGAATCCCCGCCCGATGCTCTGCAGGACATTCCGGTATATGAAGATGACGAAGAGCACGGGGTAGAACACCGTCGTCAGGCGCAGGTATTCCCGGGAGGCATCCAGCAGTTCCCCCCAGGCCGCCGGGTCTATGCCCTCCCTGTCCAGGAAAAGGGCGACCAGCTCTTCATTGAAGGCCATTGCGAGCACGGCGGCAAGGACGGCGAAAGCGATGCTGACCACGATACCCTTGGTGACTCCCTCCCGTATCCTGTCCACCCTGCCCGCGCCGAGGTTCTGCCCTCCGTAGTTCGCCATCGTCACGCCCATGACGCCTGCGACGACCGTGACCAGCTGCTCCACCTTCTGCGCGGCCGTAAACGCCGCTATCTTGGTCGCGCCGAAGTTGTTCAGCGCCCCCTCCACGACTATCGTCCCTATCGCAGTAATCGAGAACTGAAAGCCCATGTTCAGGCCTATCGACAGATGGCGGAAGACGAAGCGCCGGTCCGTACGGAAGTGACGGGCGGACACGCGGAGCATGGGGTACCTGACGACAATCCAGACGAGGGAGAGGATGCCGGACACCCCCTGTGAGATGACGGTTGCAAGGGCTGCCCCGAACACACCGAGGCCGAAGCTTGCAATGAACACGATGTCCAGCACGATGTTCAGGGCGGACGAAAAGACGAGGAAATAGACCGGAGTCTTGCTGTCGCCGACGGCACGGAGGACGCAGGCACAGCCGTTGTACAGGATGATGCAGAGGATGCCCGCGTAACAGGTAAAGATGTAGTCAAAGGACCAGCCGATAATCGACTCCGGCGTATGGATGGCGCGGAGCAGGGGCATGGTCAGGGCACAGGACAGGACGGTGATAACGATGCCGGTCACGGCGTTCAGTACGACGTTCATGGCGACGGACTTCTTCAGTCCCTCCTCATCGTGCGCCCCGAACCTCTGCGCCGTGATGACCGCGAAGCCGCTCGTCATGCCATAGAGGAAGCCGAACACAAGGAAGTTCATCGGCCCGGTGTTGCCGACGGCGGCGAGCGCATCCGGCCCCAGGTAGCGGCCAACGATGATCGTGTCGCACATGTTGTACAGCTGCTGGAAAAGGCTTCCCAGCAGGATCGGGAAGGAATAGACGATAAGCAGCCGGAAGGGGTTGCCGGTGGTCATATCAAGGCCCTGTTTGCTCATAGCAGGCAAATATACCGCAAGCCGGGCGTTTCGTCTATATGGATTTTGATATATGGCCGGGCGTTTCGCCTGCACGGCTTTCGTCTATATGGCTTTCGTCTATATGGCTTGCCGAATTCTCTGTTTTCGTTTATGCTTACGGAATGGCGTATGAAGTGACTGCGACCCGGAGGAGGCCGCAACGATTCGAGAACTTGGTCGGGCAGGAATTCGTTGCCCAGACGATGGAAAACTCCATTAATGCCGGGCGCATCGCCCATGCCTACCTTTTTTCCGGTCCCCGGGGCTGCGGCAAGACTTCGACAGCCAGAATCCTTGCGAAAGCCCTCAACTGCGCAAAAGGGCCGACAGCCTCCCCCTGCGGGGAATGCCAGGCCTGCAAGGAGATAACCGCCGGTTCCTCCCTTGACGTAATAGAGATAGACGGAGCTTCCAACAACAGCGTTGACAACGTCCGGCAGATAAAGGACGAAGTCCTCTTTCCTCCGAACTCCTGCCGCTACAAGGTCTACATCATCGATGAAGTCCACATGCTCTCGACGAGCGCATTCAACGCCCTGCTCAAGACGATAGAAGAGCCGCCGCCATACGTCGTGTTCATCTTTGCAACGACGGAGCTGCAGAAAGTTCCCATGACGATAAAGTCCCGCTGCCAGCAGTTCAACTTCCGCCTGGTTCCGGTGGAGAAGGTCAAGGAGCAGCTCGCCCTTGCTGCAGGGGAGCTCGGCATAAAGGCAGACGACGAGGCCCTCTACTGGATAGCCCGCGAGTCGGGCGGGTCCATGCGTGATTCCTATACCCTCTTCGATCAGGTCGCCGCTTTCTCAGGCGATGAGATGACCTACGCCAAGATCCGCGACAAGCTGGGGCTGGTCGGAGTGGACCGGCTCAACGAACTGTTCGGCCTCTGCGTCGCAGGAAAGTCAAGCGAGGCACTGACCAAGCTGGACGAGTACATGCAGAACGGGGTCAGCGTGGAGCAGCTCATCTCCAACTGTGCGGACTACCTGCGGAGCCTGCTCCTCATCAAAAGCGGCGTAACCAGGGAAGCCCTGCTCGGGCACAATGTCGCAGCCTTCTCTCAGGAAGTGCTGGATGCCTGGTCGTCAGTACAGGTGGAGCGGGCGATTGACATCTTCATGAAGCTCTACCGCGACATCCGCTATTCGCTCAATACCCGCTATGAGATGGAACTTGCCATAAGCCGCCTGACCTGGCTCAAGGAATACGTCTCCCCGGCGGAGGTCAAGAAGGCACTGGACGGCATAAAGCCCCTGCTCGCCAAGTCAGCAGCAGCTCCGGCAGCAGAGCTGCCAATGGCATCCGCCACGGCGGCAGAACCGTCAACAACAGCTTCAGGCGGAACGGCTCCGGGCGGGGGGATAGGCTGGACACCCCCTTTTCATGATGGCGGAGCTGAACCGCCGGTAAACAATTCAGCGGAAGAAGATGCGACTGCCACAATGCCGCGGGAAGCGCCGCCTCCCGCCACGGGGGGGAACGGGCTGACCGCCGCCGCCACAATGCCGCAGGAAGCGCCGCCTCCCGCAACGGGGGGGACCCCGCCGGCTACGCACATTGACCCGGAAGAGCTGTTCCAGGCGATGCTAAAGGAGTTCTCGGCGACGGACGGACTGCTCTCGGCGGCCCTGTCCGAGGCGGTTTCCCACAGGATTGACGGCGGGAGCCTGGAGGTCACAGTCGCAAGTCCCTTCGCGATGATGCAGCTCAAGTCCCGGGCGGCAGACGTGACGGGATGGCTTTCGTCCAAGTCAGGCAGGAGCTTCACCTTCGACGTGCAGATGGAAGAAAAGAAGGAAGAGCAGAAGGCAGAAATCAAATTGCCCGTACAGGTAGAAATCCTGCGGGACACCTTCAAGGGCAGCATCCTTGGGATGTAACTGAATACGGTAACGTAATTATAGAAGAAAAAGGAGTTTTTATGAATCCGTTCGATATGCTGAAAGACCTTGGCTCGCTCAAGGAGAAGCTGCAGACGGCGCAGGCTGAGCTTGCGACAATCCGTGCCACGGGAACCTCCGGGGGGAACATGGTCGCAGTTACGCTCAACGGGAAGTTCGAGATGCTCGAAATAAAGCTGGATCCCATCTGCGTGGACAACCGCGATGTGCCGATGCTGCAGGATTTAATCCGCTCCGCACACCACGCTGCGATAGA
>CADBRC010000258.1 GCA_902796985.1 uncultured Spirochaetaceae bacterium | reverse complement strand
AAAGGAAAAGGTCGGGACGGAATGGGGGCTGTTGATGCTCGGATATGACTTCAAGCAGCTTGCAAGACTGATGAATGCCTAAAAGAAAAAACGGAAATCCTTGAAAAACTGAAAAAGGCTGTCCTTTGATAAAGTTTCATTACTTCTAGGACAGCCCCGTAGGACTCGTTCCTTCCGGACTTGTGCCCGAACGCCTGGGGGTAACGGGGGAATCCCCCGTTCCGTGCTGGTGGGAAGGTGGGTGTCCGCCCCCAAATCAAGGGGGCCCGGGGGCCACCCCCGGATGCGGCCCCCTCCCCGCCTCCTCCCCCACACTCAGGGAATCCGGGGGCCGCCCCCGGATTCTTACTACAGAATCATCAATTCTTATTGCCCCCACGCCCCTTTCGTGTTATAATGGTGGCAGATTTAATGTAAGATGGCGGAAATGGCGCAAGACGGCGACGCGGAGGCCCTCAGGACCCTGCTTGACAATCTGGAATCCCTCACCTTCGTACTGGACGGCTCCCGGACCTTCCTCTACGCCAACGCGCCCTTCCTGTCCTTCATGCAGTCGGAAGGCTGCGCGGGCATGACCGCCCAGGCGTTCATCGACGAGGTCCCGGAGAAGAAGGACCGCCGCGAGTGCTTCCTCAAGAACGTCATAGGCAGCCTCGACCCCTCGCGCGGGGTCTTCTGCCCCGGGATCGGCCGCTGGTTCAAGATTTCGGTCAACCCGGTCAAGTGGAAGGGGCAGGACGCGACCTCCTACCTGGCGCAGGACATCACCGAGGACAAGCGGGAGGAGGACATCCGCTACGAGCGGAACATCGCCTACGACATCCTGACCAAGCGGTTCAACGTCACCATCTGGGAGTACGACAAGGACACCCACACTGTCAGCATGGTGCAGAAGGACGCGGCGGACACCTTCGGCAAGATGCACCAGCCCGACGTCATCGAGGACGTGCCCTACAGCCTGGTCCCCAACGTGGACGAGAGGGACGTGGACAAATTCGTCCGCATGTACACTTCGATAGATGCGGGGATGAAGAAGGCCGACTCCAAGGTAATGCTTATAAACCCCATCACCCACGAGAGCTTCTTCCTGCACATCATCCTGACCACCTTCACGGACTACCAGGGCAAGGAGAGGGTCGTCGGCTGCGGGATCGACATAAGCACGAGCCAGCGGGAAGAAGAAAAGTACCGCCGCCTCAAGAAGCAGCTTTCCGACGTGATGGAAATCTCCTACGAATCCGCCCTGCTAGACCTGGCGCAGAACCGCTGCCACGAGCACAAGAGCATCTCCGACGACGTCCTCAGGAGGCACGAGTCGGACACGGCGGACGGCTTCATCTACGCGGTCGGCATGGACATAGGCGACCCCAAGCTCCAGAGCGAGTTCTTCGACCGCTTCTCGCTGGAGTCCATGCGCCTGGACTTCACCAACGGCATCCAGCAGATTTACATGGAGTTCCCCACCGCCTCTACCGGGCTCGAGATGAAGTGGCTCCGCATCACGGCGAACCTCAGCATGAACCCGGAGACCGACTCCGTGGAGGCCCTGACCTACCTCGTGGACATTAGCGAGGAGAAGAAGCACGCCTTCATCGTCAACTCCCTCGCCTCCGACAGCTTCCACTTCATCGCCTTCCTCTACGCGGACACCGGGGAGCTCGAGTACTTCTCCAACAGCACCGACATCTACTTCATACCCCAGAACGTGGACCTCTCGAGCTACGCCGAGGTCCGAAGGATACGGACGGAGCACTTCATACAGACCGACGCGGAGAGGCAGGCATACCTTGAGGCGACCAGCATAGATAGGATACGCGAGGAGCTCAGGAGCAAGAAGTCCTACGCCGTCGCCTTCAACCAGGTCGCCGGGGACAGGGAGAGCCGCCTGCAGATAGTGTTCTCATGGGCCTTCGAGGAGATGGACATCCTGCTCGCCCTCTGCCTGGACGTTACGGAGTCCTACGTCAAGGAGCAGGAGTACGTGAAGAACCTGGAGAACGCCGTCCTGGACGCGGAGAACGCCGCCAAGTCTAAGATGGAGTTCATCTCCCGCATCAGCCACGACATCCGCACCCCGCTCTCCGCCATAACGAGCATGACGGACTTCGCCTTCGAGGACATAGACGAGAGGGAGAAGCTCCTTTCCGACCTGGAGAAGATAAGCTCGTCCAACAAGTTCCTGATGAGCCTGATAAACGACGTGCTCGACGTTTCCAAGATAGACTCCGGCCGCATAGAGCTGGTGCCGGAGATTTACTACCACGACGAGTTCATCGGAGACATACAGAACATGTTCGTCCCCCTCTGCGATCAGAAGGGGGTGGAGTTCCTGACCGTCACGTCCGGGGTTGAGGTCAGCGCGATATGGGCCGACAAGGTGCGGCTCAACCAGATAGTCCTGAACCTCGTCTCCAACGCCTACAAGTACACGCCCAAGGGCGGCCGCATCACGTTCACCCTGGCCTCCCGCCGCCTGGACGACAAGATATGCTCCGTCGGCATAACGGTGGCGGACACCGGAATCGGAATGGGGGATGACTTCCAGAAGAAGATGTTTACCCCCTTCACGCAGGACCTGGGGAACCCGGAGCGGCAGAAGCTCCGCTCGGGGACGGGAATCGGCCTTTACATCGTCAAAAAGCTTGTCGAACTGATGGGCGGCACGATCGAAGTCAAAAGCAAGCTGCACGAGGGAACCAAAATCCACATGCAGATAAGCTTCCCCTACGAAGAGGGAACGAGCGGCAAGTCGCTGCAGAGGCAGGCTTCGGACCTCCGGAAAAAGCTTTCCGGCCGCGTCCTCCTCGCCGAAGACAACGAGATAAACACCGAGATAGCCCTCCGTACCCTTTCCGCCATGGGGCTTGAGGCGGACACCGCCGAAAACGGGGCCATCGCCGTCAAGCGCTTCAAGGAATGCGAACCGGGAACCTACATCTGCATCCTCATGGACATCCAGATGCCGGTCCTTTCCGGCTACGAGGCGACCGAAGCCATCCGCTCGCTGGACAGGGAGGACGCGAAGACCATCCCTATCTTCGCCCTCTCCGCCAACGCCTACAGCGAGGCCGTCCAGCAGAGCCTGAACTCCGGCATGAACGGGCACATCTCCAAGCCCATCAATAAAGACGCACTCTATAAGGCCCTCGAAGAAGCCTACGAAAAATCTCAGATATAAGTATTTAAGGAGACATGTATGAATCTTCTCAAAAAGAAAAACATCCCAGCAGCAACGTCCGCCGGGATGGCATTGCCGCTGCTGCTGGCCGGCATCCTCATGGCCTCCTGCTCCACGACGGTGAAGCAGGAAGTGGAACAGCCCGCCAACCTGGAAGTGGAGAACTACGGAAGCGTTTCCGCCCTGCCCTTCAAAACCTCGGCGGAAATGGGAAAGGCAAGCTACGACAACACGCCGGTCGAGACCTTTGAGGACTACTACCAGAGGCTCGGGCAGAAAGCCGCAAGCGAAAACGACGAGTTCGTCCTCCTGACCCAGCTGGACGACAGGCTCACGGAGAAGCTCATGCAGAGCAGCCAGCTCAAGTACGTGGATCCCGATACCGTCCAGTATGCCATCCGCCACCGCACGGATATTCCCGCCGACGTCTACATCACGGGCGGCCTCACCAAGTTCGTCTCGACGATCGAGAAGGAAGAAGAGGACACCGGCAAAAAGGACGATGAGGACAAGCCCATCATGGAGGTCAATTACTGGCGCGAAGCCTCGGCAGTCCTCCTCTATCAGGTGGTGGAAACCGGAAGCAACCGCGTCATCTCCAAGCACGAATTCTCCTTCTCGGACAAGTCGGACAAGGTGACGGACTGGAAGAAAGTCAGCTCCACCTACAGCGTGCTCAGCCCCTACCTTAACTCCATCGTCAGCAACATCATGAAGGACTTCACCCCGCACACCGAGAGCCGGGAGCTGACCCTGCTCAAGGGCAAGGGCAAGGACATGAAGGAAGCCGACAAGCTTGCAGGAAAAGGCAGCCTCGTCGCCGCCCGCAACAAGTTCCTTTCCATATACAAGAACGAAGGCACCTTCGAGGCGGGCTACAACGCCGTCCTCCTCTATGAAGCGGTGGAAGAGTACGACGAGGCCCTCAGCCTGGCGAACAAAGTATGGAAGAACTCGGGCGACTCCCGCATCAAGGACAAAATCCGCGAGCTTGAAAAAGAGATAGAGGCCGCCCGCCGCCTCCAGGTGCAGAAAAACAGGAAGTAACAGATGAACCAGTCTTTCAGCAGAAAAACGGCCGAATCCATGTTGGAAAACGACTTCTCCCTCTTCACCTTCATACTCGGGGAGGTAAAGGACCAGTATGAAGGGGACTTTAACGTCAACAGGAGCGAGACCTATTACGAACTCCTCGACGCAATGACCGACACCGTCAGGCGGATAACGGAAATGACGCAGGACGAGGGCTTCTCTGAAGGCTGCACGGACAGTGAGCTCGTCCTGAAGGCCTACGGACTCCTCCCCCCGCCGGACCAGAAGGCCGTGCTCTGCTCGGTCGACGTGTTCCTCAGGATCCTCCGCGACAGCATGGCAGGAGTGAAGGGCAAGGCCCTCCAAAAGCAGGAGGACCTGTACGGAAGGAGCAGCGGAATCAGGGAGATCCTTCTCTTTTCCGGCAAAGAGCACGGCACGGACGCTCCTTACCGGGAAGCCCTCTTCACGGGCCTGGACGAAGCGGAAAAGCAGGACGGAAAGCGCAGGGACTTTTTGCAGGACCTCCGCAGCAGGCTGGAAAAGGCTGACGGGGCGGAGGGCACCGAAAAGGCCCTCTGTTCCATCCTCGACGGACTTGGGGAGGAAGACAGGAAGTACGTCTGCCTCAGCGTCCTCGGCGGGGCAAAAAGCCTCTTCCAGAAGCAGTACCGGTCCATGCTGGACGAATACGACGGCCTGGACGTGGACCTTTCCAAATACACGGACAGGCTTTCCGCCGTCATGCAGCTTGAATCAAGGCTCCGGAAGAAGTACTGCTAGCCTTCAGGCTTTGTGGAAATCATTTGCAGCCGCCTGTGGAAAATCTGTGCAATCCCCCGCGGAAACAGACTTTCTGTGGAAATGTGGAAAATCTGTGCGTCCAAGTCCGGCAGTTATCAACTTTCCATCTGCTTTCCGCAGATGAAGTTATTCCCCCTTTCCACAAATTCACAGGCCTTATTATTGTTATTATTGAATTTATAAATTCATAATATATATATAACCCTGTGAATTTCTCCGCTTCGCTTGCCAGTCTTTCCGAAAAGTTCTATCATCAGTTCATGAAGATTTACCTTGCCAGCTCTAACAAAAACAAGAAGCGGGAAATGAGCGAGATTTTCCCTGAACACGAGATTGTCACGCCTGCAGACGAGGGCATCGAATTTGACCCGGAGGAAACGGGTGAGACCTTCCTTGAAAACAGCCTCATTAAAGCGAGGGCACTGCACCTCATCACGGGGCAGCCGGTCATTGCAGACGATTCGGGCATCTCGGTGGATGCGCTCGGCGGCGTTCCCGGCGTGTGGTCGTCGCGCTATGCGGGGCCGGACTTCCACCGGGGAAAGCCCGACGGAAGCAGAATCCCCCAGGAAGAGCAGAACGCCATGCTCATCGCAGAGCTGAACAGGGCCGTTTCATCCGGCAGCCTTGACCTTGAGGCGGGTAAAAAGAAGGGACTTTTCAAAAACGGACCGAGGAGCGCGCACTATACCTGTGCAATGGTATTCCTGACCGGGGTCAACGAGTACACTGCCGCCGTGCAGGTAATGGAAGGAACTTTGCTTGAGGACGTGAAGGAAGCGAGGGGAGAGGGCGGCTTCGGCTATGACCCCATCTTCTTCCTTCCCCAGTACGGGAGGACCGCCGCCGAGCTTTCCGCCGACGAAAAGAACGCGATTTCCCACCGGGGAAAGGCCGCCCGGATCATACAGGCGGTGATGGGAAGCAGGTAACCCCGCGTTTTTCGTCCGGTCCGCGTTTCCCGGCCGGCCCGCATGTCCCTGTCCGTTGTGCCCGGGCGGCACGGACGTTTCCGGCCCGCCTGCGGCGGGAATGCACCGTGCGGGGCCTGTCCGCCTCCGCCGGAGATTACAAAAACTTTTCCATGATGTCAAAGTCGATCAGTTCGCCCCTCACCTTGAAGAAGCCTTTGAAGGTCCCTATCTTTTCAAACCCGAGCTTCTCGTAGAGGCGGATCGCCCCCCGGTTGTCGCAGCGGACTTCCAGAGAGACGACCTGGGAGCCCGCCGTGTTTTTGGCAAAGTCGAGCACCCTTTCCATCAGGGCGGTTCCGATTCCCTGCCCCCAGGCCGACTTCCGGATGCAGATGCCGACTGTCCCCCGGTGGGCCATCCGCTCCTTTTCCATCGCCGTATAGTGGGCCATGCCGACAATCCTGCCGTCCGTCCGCGCCACAAAAAAGGCTTCCCGGCAGGAAATCCGCTTCTTTTCAAGCAGGGCGGCCTCCTCCGCTTCCGTCAGGCTGAAGCCCCTGCCGTCAAAGGTCAGGTTGTCGCTTTCGCCCCCTATCACCTTCATCAGTTCCAGTATCTCCGCCGCGTCCTTCGCCGCCGGCCTGTCTATCGTTACTCCGTTCATTCTGATGCTCCTTATCTGTGTTTGTATTTTTTCAGTACGAAGAGGTACTCTTTGACCTTGAGGCTCCTTCCCGCGAGGTTCCGGCTTCCGCGGAAAGCAGGGTAGGGGATTTCGACCGTCCTGACGCTTCCGTAGCGGGAGAGCATCTCCTGCATTTCGCTCAGGCTGATGAAGCCCTCCGAATTGTATGAGACGATGAGGAAGCGGGCTCCGATGGAGCTGACGATTGCTTCCAGCGATGAGAGCGCGTCCTTTGCGCGGTTGAAGGCCGAGCGCGTCCAGTTCTGGGGAATGCCCGACACTTCGCTTACCGGTGCGTCGAGCGTGTTCTTTACGATCAGGTTCAGCATGAAGTAGTTTGACCCGTAGGGGTGCTGATTGTAGGGCGGGTCGAGGTATGCGAGGTCCAGTCCCTTCAGGCGGGGGGCGAGGGTGAGGGCGTCTTCCTGAAAGATTTCAAAGCGGGAGCTGAATGCGCTGAGCACGGGCTTTTTCAGTTCCACCCTGCCCAGTATGCGGGAAAGGGCGTTTCTTCCCGCCCCGCCGAAACAGCCGAGGCCCGTCGCCTTGTCCTTGTAAAATCCCTTGAATACCCCGCTCGTGTTTACATGGACGGAAGCTTCCGTCAGGAGGGGGGCGATGAAAAACTTCCTGAGTTCAGGGCCTGCAAAGCGGTCGGCAAGCGCCCGGTAGCTGTCGATCCGGACGGCGTTTTCCCGCGTGTAGAATACCCGCTCCCCCTTCTGTATGTGTTCGTCGTCGGCGGGCGCATAGTGCGCGGAGAGGATTCCTTCTATGGGACTGCGCTCGAATTCTTTTTCTATCAGCGTCCGGCAGTGCTCCCATTCGGCTTCGGGAAAGTCCTTCCGGTCCGTCAGGTAACAGGAATTGAGCATGGCGGAATAGGCTTCCAGATCGTTGACGATGAGGCGGCTGCTGTGGCGCTTGAGCATGCGGGCGACAATGCCGGAACCGGAAAAGAGGTCGGCCGAAGAAAGCTTCCGTTTGCCCAGCCCTTCCTTTATGCAGAGGACTTCTTCCTCTATGCTTCCGAGGAGCTGGCGCTTGTTACCGAGGTAGGTGATGATCTGGCTTGTAAGGTATTCCGGGCGCTCTTCTTTTTTCATGGGCCGATTTCCGTCCTGCGTCCGGCGCTACAGGTACAGCTCCCCCATGAAGTACTGTTCCTGGAATCCGATGGCAGAGAGGATTTCCTCTTCGCTCCGGGTCCTCCCGTCGGCCGAGACGATCCACTTGTCTTCTAGGTCATTCAGCCGGTGGTAGACGGCCACCACAGGGCCGCTGAACTCGCTGACCGGCCCGTCCGGCCCCAGAAGGTATACGTCCTGCTCCATGCCGTCCCCCGCGATGATTCCGTCCACGTAGCCGTAGTTGATGGGGTAGATCATGTCCGGGTGGCGGGGGTGGGCCGAGCCGAGCGGCCGGTCAATCCTGCCGCTGACGGTCTTTCCCAGTATGCTGCTGTAGTCTTTGTCCTCGACGGGCATCCTGTAGATGAGGGTGTCATTGCCCCATGTGTCCTTCATGTTCTGCATGAAGCTGAATCCGAATTTCTCGTACAGGCCCGGCTGGTCGGTGGAGACGTACAGGTTCTTCTGTCCTTCCTTTTTGGCGATGGCGTAGGCCCTTTCAATCAGTTTGCCTATGCGCCGCTTTCCCCTGTACCGGGGGAATGTATAGACAAAGCCGACCCAGGGGCCGAGGCTGCTGTCAGGAACTTCGTCATGTTCGGCAAGGGTGCAGAAGGAGATGAGCTCCCTTCCTTCCGTGAGGAGGAAGAGCCTGCTTTTCGTGCCGCAGTGTTTGTAGAAGCTTCCGTCCGAAAGCAGCCCGTGCAGGTATGTGCCCGCCCGCCAGTCGGATTCCCCGATTTTCGTAAGCCAGCAGTCCCTGTCGCTTTCCTGTGAGAATTCCCGTATCTCCATGATGGAAGCCTACCCTTTGTGAAGGGTGAAAGTCAAGGGCGGGCAGAGGCCCGTGCAGGTATGTGCCCGCCGGGTGAGCTGTGCGGAGGCCCGCGTCACGTATGGCCCGCATCACGTGTGGCCCGCGTGCTTTCTTGAATCTGAAACCAAGCTTGATTTT
>CADBRC010000257.1 GCA_902796985.1 uncultured Spirochaetaceae bacterium | reverse complement strand
TCCTTGCAATATCATTGTAAATGCTGTATAGTCTAAATCTGTCTGCCGGGCTGGTGGAATTGGTAGACACAAGGGACTTAAAATCCCTCGGCTGGCAACAGCCGTGCCGGTTCGATTCCGGTGCCCGGCAAGCTTAGGCCCTGCGGATATGAGGGTACAGCCCTTTTGATAAAAAGCTTAAGCTCCACGGACCAAAAAGCTTAAGCTTCGCAGACAAAAAAGCTTAAGCTCCACGGCTGGGGGCGCAGATCCTGCGAAAATCTGCCTGATTGGTCCCCTTTTGTCTCAGAAGGTTTGACAATATCCTCCGTTTGCTCTATTCTATATATATGTTTGTATCTGTTGTTTTGGATCCGGGCAGCCCCGACACTGCCCGCGCGATGGTGAGCCTCCTCACGCAGATGGGCTTCAAGAAGGCCCAGAGGTCCTGTTACGAGAGCATGAAGGTCAGTGTGGACGACCTTTCCAAGCTCAAGAGGGAGATAGACCGGGTGACGGACTACTATGACAGTGTCCGTTTCTACCAGTTCCCTGTCGGCGGTATGTTCGTCATAACAGAGCTGAAGGAGAAACGCTGGCGCAAGTGCCAGTTCCAGGGCAACCCCGTGGAAAGCTCCAGGGCTGGATCTGCCGCAAAAAAGACGGCCGCCAGGAAGCCGGCGGCGGGCAAAACCGTGACCAGAAAGCCTGCTGCCCGCTAGCGGGGCTTTCACCTGAAAACACATTGATTTGAGGAAGAAAAAATGCTTGAAGATTACAAAGAGGGAATAGACGAACTGAAAGAAAATATCCTTGACGTTTGGGGGCGTCTTTGACCCGGACGGCATAAGAGCGAAGATCGCAGAGAAGGAGGCCCTCACCCAGGCCCCGGGATTCTGGGACGACAACGACAAGGCAACCCGCGTCATGAACGAGATAAAGGCGCTGAAAGCCCGGGTGGAGCCTTGGGTAGATCTGAAAGCACAGGTGGAAGACCTTGAGACCCTCTACGAACTCGGTATAGAGGAAGGCGACCAGGGGCTGGAGAAAGAGGTCAAGGAGCAGTACGAGGCCATCAGCAAAGAGTACGAGCACCAGAGCATCCTGAACCTGCTTTCCGATGAAGTGGACAGAAACGACTGCTTCCTGTCCGTCCACGCCGGAGCCGGCGGTACCGAGGCATGCGACTGGACATTCATGCTTTCCCGCATGTATCAGCGGTGGGCAGAACGTCACGGCTATAAGACAGAGATCCTGTCGCAGGAAGAGGTTGAAGGCGGCCTTAAGTCCATAAACATGAAGGTTTCCGGTGAGTACGTTTACGGTTATACCAAGGGCGAGGCGGGAGTCCACCGCCTTATCCGCATAAGCCCCTTTGACTCCAACGCGAGGCGGCATACATCCTTCGCCTCCGTCTACGTGTTCCCGGTGCTCGACGACAGCATAGAGGTCAAGATAGATCCCAAAGACCTGCGGGTGGACACCTTCCGCGCAGGCGGCAAGGGCGGTCAGCACGTCAACAAGACCGAGTCTGCCGTCCGCTTCACGCACATACCGACGGGTATCGTCGTTCAGTGCGAGAGCGAGCGGAGCCAGCTGATGAACCGCGCCACCGCGATGAGCATCCTTCGGTCCCGCCTGTACGAGTACTACAAGGAGCAGAAGGAGAAGGAGAACTCCAAGTTTGCCGGCGAGAAGAAGGATATCTCCTTCGGCAGCCAGATCCGGAGCTACGTCTTCCAGCCCTATACGATGGTCAAGGATCATCGGACCAAGTATTCCGTCGGCAACATAGACGGGGTGATGGACGGTGACATAGACGGCTTTCTGGATTCTTTCCTTGCCGCCAAGTGGAAGGGAACTCCCCTGGAGTCATCCGACGACGGGGACGATATGTGATGATGATGCGCTGCATGAAGCTGTCAGCTCTGTTACTCCTGTTTTACTCCGCCGTCTGCGGGGCGGCTTTCTGCCAGGAGGAGCGTCCTTCCTATAAGGAGGGAGACGGATGGCTTCTGAGCGCGGTTCCGTTCACGCTTTCCGGTTCCAGCTCACAGGCGGCCCGGAAGGCGGCAACTGACATTCCTACGCTTATTCTTGAGAAAGTTGCGGGTAACGCCTCTCATGTCCTGTCCCTTGCGGAGAGCCTGGACAGGCAGATTTTCCAGCTTCAGACTGAACGCCTCTCCCTCTGCCTGCAGCTTTCCCGTGAGCGCAAGGTCCGCGACGGCCTTGTCCTGAAAGAGAGCAGCCAGAGAAAGCTCAGAAAGCAGCTTTCGGATGCAGAGAAGAAGATAGCAGAGCTTGAGGAGTCCATACGCAAGAACCTTGCAGAGACGGAAGTCCTCAAAGCCCGCTATGACAATGCCGGTGACGGACCTTCCGTCGTTGAGGAAGTTACGGTGCTGGACAAGAAGGACTTCACCCTGCTGGAGCTTCCCGATGACGCGGATGTGGGGCAGGCCGCCGTTTCAAGAGGCCTGAGCGGGCTCATAAGCGGCAGCATCGAGTCCTTCGGGGGCTTCATCTCGGTGACGGCGGAACTGCAATGCTATCCGGGGGGCTGGAGCGCGGGCAGCGTGACGGAGGTCGGCGAGCTGAATGAGCTTTCAGAGCTTGCAGACAACCTTCTCATCGCCCTCATCCCCAAGATTGCCAATACGATGCCCGTGCAGATTCATTTTTCGGTCAGTCCTGAGGAAGCTCTTGCCTCCTGCCAGATTTTCATAGACGGAATCCTCCAGAAAGAGGGGGCAGACACGGCGACGGTTTCATACGGGGAGCATAAGGTCGAAATCTGCGCAGACGGCTACTTCACCAAGTCGGTCTCCTATCCCTTTACCGAATCACAGCACTATTCGATGGTCGTTCCGATGGAGAAAGTTCTGGACGGGACCTTTGACCTGACCTTCATTGGGGGCGGGGACGGCACGGCATACGCGAATGCGAAAGAAGCAGGGAGTTTCCCCGGTGAGCTGGGCTTCATTCCATCGGGCAGGAGGAACCTTCCCGTCACGATAAACGGGAAACCTGTCCTGGGCCGCTTCATTGCTGCTGACGGGGCGGACTACTACTATTATGCCGCGCCGGCGTTGCAGGAGGACAGGGGAACGCTCGCAGTCAAGCTCAAGGAGCGGCCGGGCGAAAAGGAGATAAACGAACGCCGCATCTGGAGCTACCGGGCGTATTCTGCTTTCATGCTTGCCCTGCCTGCGGCATTCCTGGCTTACGGCAACTATACGGAGGTTCTGGACGGCTACAGGAGGGGAGGGGAGCTTCGGGGCAACCTGGATAATGCGGCGGACTTTTCCAATGCGGCGACCATAACGGCCGCAGTGGCGGGGGGCTTCTTTCTTTTTGAGCTCTTCCGCTACGTCCACAAGGTTTCCGGCCTTTTGCCCCAGGAGGCATACGTGCCGAAACAAGACGAGCTCATAAAGCTAGAGGATTTGAGGGAGCAGTAGAAATGGCAAAAATATCGTTTGGGGAGCGGCTCAGAAAGCTGTTCGGAGGCCGGAAGGAGGACGAGGACTTCTTTGATGATTTGACCGACCTCCTGATAGAGGCTGATGTCGGCGCAAAGAATGCGGTAGAAATCGTGGACTGGCTTCAGAAAAAAAGCCGGGAGGACAAGCTTTCGGGAGAGGAGGCGATTGTCTCCCGCCTGAAGGAAAGTTTCCTCTCCAGCGTGAAGGCTGTCCCGCTTGACCCCGAGGAGGGCAAGGTAAACGTCTACATGCTGCTCGGCGTGAACGGGGTGGGAAAGACTACCTCGGCTGCAAAACTGGCCAAGCTCTATTCGGACAGAGGCATCAAGGTCATCATGTCTGCCTCCGATACCTTCCGTGCGGCTGCCGTGGATCAGATATCGATGCACGGCGAACGGCTCGGTATCCGCGTGGTGAAGCACCAGATGGGCAGCGATCCGGGGGCGGTCGTCTTTGACGCGGCGGACGCATGCCGGGCGCAGGGAGGCGGGCTTGTCCTTGCGGACACTGCGGGCCGCCTGCAGAACAAGGAGAACCTTGTCAACGAGCTTAAGAAAATAGACAAGATAGCCCGCGCCAAGGCGGACGAGGGTTGTTACAAGAAAATCCTCGTCATAGATGCGACGACCGGACAGAATGCGGTCAGGCAGGCTGAGGTTTTCAACGAGGCGGTCGGCCTTGACGCAATAGTCCTTGCCAAGTACGACTCGACGGCGAAAGGGGGCTGCCTGGTTACGATAGGCCGGGAACTTGGAATTCCCGTCGCATACCTCTGTACCGGTGAGAAGTACCCCGACATAGAGCCGTTCAATGCGGACAAGTACGTTTCCGCCATGCTGGAGTCATAGGACCTCCGATGACCATAGAGGCTGCGGTCCTTTCCTTCTACCTTCTCTTTCCCGTCTGGTCCGAGGGACAGGAGCAGCTTGCGGCTTCCTGCGGCAAGAATCTTTCGCCCCGGAACAAAGACCTGCTTGTCGCCGGCATAGAAAACATGCTCGAGCACCCGGAGGACGCACACCATGACGCGGCGTTGGTCGCGGGCGAGGCGGCGACGATCGATACCTCGTCCATTCCCCGCCTGATGGAGAGGCTGGGCCTTTCGTCCGGGGACGTACCCTTCTATTCCGCAGGGGGCAGTTTGCGTTCGCTTGAGTCCGGCGTGGAGCGGAGCAGCTGGGGGGCAGGAACGGAGGGAGTTTCCAGCGTCTACGCGAACGACAAGAACTTCGTTCAGTCAGTCCGCGACGACAGGAGCCGCATTACGGAGAAGACCGTATGGCTCAATGCCAAGGAATCCAAAAACATCAGGCTCCTGCGCAAGATGCTGTACCAGTATGAGGGCGACTCGCAGACCCCTTCGTTCATGGAGGACGAAAACCTGGAGGCCCAGACCGTCAGCCAGTTTCGCTATGATGCTTCGGGCAGGGTTGTTAGCGAGAAGGTCTACGTGATATGGGGCGGCAAGCGGCATCCGGGCGGCAGCAAGAGCTACAGCTATGACTCAAAGGGCAGGCTTGCCTCTGAATCCTCTTCTGCAGGGGCGGGCGGCGTTCCGGCGACACGGACACGCTACGACTATACGGGGGCATCGTCCAAGCCCAACAGCTTTTATTATGAGGACGGAATGCTCAGAAGCAAAATCGAATACACGGCAGAGAACGACTGGGTCCAGACGACGTACTTCAGCTCCCATTACAATATAGCCGCTACGTACAGGAACGGCGTGAAGGTGAGCGAGTCCGTCTACAATGACGGCAAGCTCCAGAGGACACGGACCTATGAGTAGCCGGTTCCCCGCATTCAGATGGATTTACTGGGTCTCGCGCAGGTTCAACCGGGTGGACTTCCGGGGCAGGACGGCGGTCACGTCCCGCCTGGCCACGCTCGGAATAGCATTCGGGGTTATGGCCCTGATAGCGGTCGTCAGCGTGATGAACGGTTTCCAGATGGAGTACATTGACGCAATCCTTGAGGTAAGCTCCTATCATATACAGGTGAGCGGACTGGAAGGCGAAGAGGAATCCCGCTTTCTTGCGTGGTGCGGGGATAATCCGTTGGTCAAGTGTGCCCTGCCGTTTTCCGAGACGCACGGCCTTCTGGTGGAAAGCGACTGGGGAGGCGAGGCTGCTTCGGTTATACGGGCCTTGCCTGAAGACGTTCTGGACAGGGACGGCGGCTTCCGCAAGCAGATGGAGATTATTGCGGGCAGCTTTGACATTGAGTCGGGCAACACGATGGTGCTCGGATCCTCCCTGGCGCGTAACCTGGGGGCGCGGGTTGGCAGCGTCATCAATGTGATGGCCTCGGGAGGTTCTTCGGATTCTGCCCTCTTCTCGAAGGACAGGATGTTCATCGTGACCGGGATTTTCAGGACGAACTACTCTGACATAAACAGCGCCTACTGCTTCATCAGCCTGGAATCTGCGGAGCGGCTTCTGGGAATGGATGCATCTTCCCGGATTTGTGCGGTCAAGCTCCATGACAGTGGCAGGGACGAGCGGGTTACGGCTCAGATACAGGCCGAGTTCCCCGGCTCCCGGACGGAGGGCTGGCGGGACTACAACAGGACTTTCTTTGGCGCGCTCCGTGTGGAGAAGAACGTCCTCATGCTGATGGTCATTCTGATTTTCATCGTCGTTGCGGTCAACATCTACAATTCGATGTGCCGCATGATATATGAGAGGCGGCAGGATATAGCCGTCCTGTCAGCTTTGGGCGGCAGGAGGTCGCAGGTTCAGGCGGTCTTTTCTGCGAAGGGGCTTGTCACCGGACTTACGGGTGCGGTTCCCGGACTGATTCTGGGCATTTTGCTTTCCAAGAACATGGACAAGGTGTTCCTTGCCCTTGCTAAGCTGCAGTTCGCTGCCCAGTATGCCTTTACCGCCCTTTTCCGGCCGGATGAGCTTGCGTATGTCAGGGAAAACATGATGTTCACCGTGTTCGCCTCTGTTCCTGCACGGATGAAGGCAGGCGAGATAACCGCGATTTTCTTTTTTGGCGTGATGTCGTCCTTCGTTTCCTCCCTGCTCGCGGGGCGGAAGACGACCAGTTTTAACGTTTCGGAGCTGCTTCGCGATGAGTGATAGTGAGGGCATAGTCAGGATAGAGGGGTTGGAGAAAACCTTCGTCACGGGGGACACGAGCCTTTCCATATTGAAAGGTCTCGATTTGTCCGTTGGCAAGGGTGACAAGTGTGTCATCGTCGGCAAGAGCGGATGCGGCAAGTCAACCCTGCTGAACATCATCGGCGGCCTGCAGGATGCCACGGCGGGCTCTGTTGTTGTCGGCGGCAGCGATGTCGCCGCAATGAGCGAAGCAAAGCGCACCGCCTACCGGCAGAAATTCCTGGGGCTGGTCTTCCAGTTCCACTACCTGCTCAAAGATTTCACCGCAGTGGAGAATGTCTTCCTTCCTGCGTACATGGCGGGAATTCCCAAAAAGGAGGCAATGGAAAGGGCCACATCCCTGCTTGCCGACGTAGGCCTTTCGGACAGGGCTTCGCATTATCCCCCGCAGCTGTCGGGCGGAGAGCGGCAGCGGGTGGCGGTTGCCCGGAGCCTTGTCAATGAGCCGGAACTTATCCTCGCGGACGAGCCGACGGGGAACCTGGATCCGGAGAACGCGGCCCTTATAGGAGACCTGCTTTTTTCCATGGCGGACCAGCACCGCAAGACCCTCATCCTCGTGACGCATGACATGAACATAGCCTCCAAGGGAAACAGGCGTTATGTGATAGAGGGCGGAAAGGCAATGGAGATGGCCTGATGAAGATGCGTTCCTGCTTCCTCTATGCGTTCAGGATAGTCTTCTCACGGAACAGGACGAACGGACGCAAGAGCCTTTTCGCCTCCATGCTGTGCATCGGCATAAGCCTGGTTCCCCTGCTTGCCGTCATGGGAATAAGCGGCGGCATGATCGACGGCATCACCGGTCGGATGATAGGCCTTTCCACGCAGGATGTTGCCGTCTACTTCCCTTACGGGTGCGAGGAAACAGACTCCCTTGACTCTTTCCAGGCTGCGGCCGGGCAAGCGGCCGGGCTGTCCCATGTGACCGGAGTATACCCGGAGCTGGAGGGAACGGCCCTCGCGACCTCTCTTTCTGCCGGCGGGAACCGCCGCTGCGGTGCGAGCGTCCGTGCGGTCCGGGACGACATCTTTGATTCCAACGAGGCGTTCGCATCCCTCTTTACGCTGTCATCCGGCGAGGCTGCCTTCTCAGATGGCAAGTCTGCCATCCTGTGCGAGAAAATTGCATCGGACCTGGGGGTGCAGGTCGGCGACCGCATTTCCCTGGTATGCGCCCGGCTTACGGACTCGGGGATGCTTGTTCCCAAGACCGCCGTGTTCACGGTCTCCGGCATAGTTTCCTCGGGCTATCAGGAACTGGATGCCCTCTGGGTCTTCATTCCCCTTGAGTCGGGCTTCTCCTTCCTGCCCCAGAATGCCGCCCAGTATGTCATAAAGCTCAAGACCGACGGCACCTTCACGAGTACTGTCCAGCAGGTCAAGGCGGAGGCTGCCCGGATGTTCCCTGTCAGTGCGGTCTGGACATGGAGTGAGATGAATGCCAGCCAGTTCGAGAATTTCTCATCGACGAGGATTCTCCTGCTCCTGATAATGGTGCTGATTGTGCTCGTTGCGAGCGTCAACATCAGCTCTGCCCTTGTCATGGTGACGATGGAGCGGCTCAAGGAGATTGCCATATTGAAGAGTGTAGGGGCTTCTTCACGGGGAATAGGCTTCTCCTTCCTCATCGTAGGCGGCATCTGCGCGGCAGGCGGCCTTGCCATCGGCCTTCCGCTCGGTATCCTCGCTGCCGTCAACATTAATCCCGTTCTGGCCCTGATAGAGAAGATGACGAATTTCTGCGGCTCCGTTCTGTATGCCTGTTCCCACCTTACTTCCGGGGGAAGTTCATACGTGGGGATCCGGCTTCTGGACCCGGCCTATTATCTTCAGGATATCAGCGTGACGATAAGCTGTGGCCAGGTTGCCGGGGTCTGCTTCATGACCCTTGGCCTCTCCCTTCTTGCGTCCATTATTCCGGCCATGAAAGCGGGACGGGAAAACCCTATTGACACTTTGCGTAAAGTATAAAATTGTACTATACTATAGATGTATCTTTGAGAGGAGACTTTTTGGTATGCTTTGCGATTTCTGTAAGGAAAGGGAAGCTGTTATATTCTTGGAGCAGATGTCCGGCAACGGTCAGAAGAGAAAGATAAACATGTGCGCGGAGTGCGCAATAGACCGCGGCATAAGCTCCGACCCCAGGAGCATAGAGGCCTCCATCGGGGACCTGTTCAAGGAGCTTGCCAACCTTTCCCGCAAGGCGCAGCGGGAAAGCCGCCGCATGTGC
>CADBRC010000256.1 GCA_902796985.1 uncultured Spirochaetaceae bacterium | reverse complement strand
GCGGAGGTCATCAAGGAAAAGACCGACATGATCGAGCTGCTCGCCGGCGTGAGCAAGATAGACTTCGTGGACGCGAAGCCCGCCTCCGCGATCGGTGCGGTCGGTTCCGGCTTTGAGGCCTTCCTGCTCGTGGACGAGGGCGTCAACAAAGACCAGCTCAAGGCGCGCTTCGAGAAGTCCATCGCCGCCGAGCAGGCCGCCATCCAGCGGAGCGAGGCCAAGCTTTCCGGCAAGTTTGCCGAGCATGCCCCGGCGGAGCTGGTGCAGGCGGAAAAGGACAAGCTGGAGGAGAGCCGCCGCCGCGTGGAGAAGCTGACCGGCTACGTAAAAGAGCTGTAACATATAGGAGTGTGCGTGAGGGGCGCAAGCCCCTCATTGCCCACTTTGTGGGCGGGCCTGCGTAATGCGGGCCCTTTTTTTATGCCTTTATACCGGATTTGCCGGATTCTTTTTTCGCATAAACAGAGCCGCGAGGATTGCAGCATAGAGCAGGAGGTCGCAGGGGTCGAACGTACCCAGCTGGGGGAAAAGGAGTTGGGAACATTCGCTTGTGACCGCCATAACGATGCAGAGGACGTAATTCAGGGGCCTGTCAAGCAGGCTTTGCATGTACAGCGTAAAAGAGATGAACCACAGTGCATCAACGAGGTAGTTGTTCAGGAGCCGCCAAAAGGGAATGCGGGTAAAATATGCCATGAACGCATGATGCAGGCGGGTGCAGAACGGGATGAACGCTTTTCCGAAGGATGATTCTGAAAGCTGAGGATTCTGAAAAAGGGCCAGTCGGGAGATGTCGTGCAGCAGTCCGTATAGGATAAGTGCGGTGAGCACAAGGACTGTTGCAGCGACAGCTTTTTTGCTTCTACTCAATATTCAAGGGTTGTCTTTTTTGCAACGAGCTCATTTGCATGGGTGGTCATCTCAGTTGAGAACCGCCTGATGACATTTTCCTTGAAATCAGCAATCTCACTGAGCAGCATCGTGGAAGAGAATGCGTTTGTTTTGGCATCTACTTCTTCGACGTTTGAAATTTCAAGGGTAATCTGATCGTTGGAAGATTTCAGCGAATAGATGTATTTCAGGGGCGTACCGTTTATAGTGATGGTACTTTCAAGGTTCAATTCATACATACTGTTGCTTGCAGACAGCTTGATATTGTTGAGACCGTTGATTTTGTTCAGCTCCCCTACGAGGTATTTCCACTGGAGTACCGACAGTGCTGGAGTACAGGTGACAGAAACTGAAGTTCCCTCTGTCCAGCTTTTGATGTCAGAGATTTTTACCGTTTTCTGTTTCGGTGCTGATGCACAGCTCAACGAGAAAAGAAAAAATGCGGTAAAACATAAGACGGTTGCAAGTATGGTGCAACATACATTTTTTTGCTTGGAATGTAAGTTCATATAAACCCCCTGTATTCCAATAATCGGAAAAATAAACCAATACTATAAAACAAAGCGTTTAATCGTCAAAAATGAATGACAGGGGGTATTGTGCGAAAAAAAGTGTTGTCCGAAAGTTCCAGAAGCTTTCTACAGCGGAGTACATCTGGAACTTTTGGCTGGAACGAAATCCTCTCGTCCTCTGGAGCCGGAGCTTTCTGTTTTCGCCTTACTCTTCAGAGTTAGATTCGGAGCTGCCGCCGTCAGCCGGGGGCACGTCGCGCTTGGACTTGACGTGCAGGACACGGCCGCTGCGCTTTATTCCGTCAGGCTCACGCATGTCTTCGCGCTCTGCCCGTTTCTGGGCAACCAGGCGGCTCTCTCCCTTGCGGCGGTACACTTTCTTGCCCGCGTAGGGGTCTTCCCCTCGCTCCTCGGCGGCGAGGGCCTTGTAGTGGGCTTCCTTTGCGCTCTTCTTTTCCGCCCGGGCCTTGGCCTGCTCCTTCCTGTTCTTTTCGATGAACTTGAGTGACTCGTCCAGGCCGCCCAGGAAGTCCTTCATGTTGTCCTCAAATATGACGATGGCCCGCCTGTCGTCCGCTCCGTCCGAAATCTTGCTCTCGACGACCTGCAGGAACACGTCTCCGTTCCTGTTTTCCTTCACGTTGAAAAAGTAAGACCTGTTGTTCACCTGCACCTGCGTGGTGTAAAGTTCGCCTCTTATTCCCATGATATCCTTCCCTTGCACTGTCCGGGCTTTAATTAATATTGTTATATGCTACTTATAGCATATTTTGCCTCTTTGGGCAATAGTTTATCGGTAAAGACTAGATTTTGTTTAGTGAAAACAGTATGTTATAGATGTGAAGAAGATTTTGCTGCTATCATCACTGGTCCTGCCTTTGTTCCTGTGCGGATGCCCGGACATGAGCAAGGCAGCTGGGAAAGGCCCCCTGCCGGAAAAATCTGTCGGCGGGCAGGTCCTTAATATCTCCCTCGACTCTCCGGTTGACACGCTTGACCAGCAGAAGGCGGTTTTTGCCACTTCGTTTGAGCTTATCGGCAACATGGTACGGGCTCATGCAGATGGCCGACGACGGTTCGGTAAAGAAGGCCCTGTGCAAGGAGGAGACGGTCTCCCCGGACGGTCTCAAGTATACCTTCACGCTGCGTGATGACGTGTACTGGTCTAACGGCGATCAGGTGACGGCCCACGACTTTGTCTACGGCTGGCAGCGGGCCATTGACCCCGCCACCAACTCCGAGTACGCCTTCATGATAAGCGACATAGCGCAGATAAAGAACGCGACGGCGATACAGGCGGGCCAGATGGACCCCAACCAGCTGGGTATCCGCGCGGTGGATGACTTCACGCTGGAGGAGCAGCAGGAAGGTTCGCTCCAGATAAGCGAGGCCCTCAAGCAGATGAACGACAACACGACGGAAGTCCGTACCGCTTCCCACGAGATGTCCGTCGGCAACAAGTCCATCCTGTCGGAGATAGAGCAGCTCAGGAGCACCACGGATGTGATCAAGCAGAGCATGGGTAAGATTTCCGGGAGCGCGGAGGACATTCATGCTTCGGGCGATTCCCTCTCGGAAATCGCCGACAGCGTGGATTCCGCAATCAAGCAGATAGGAAGCCAGATAGACCTGTTTACGGTCTGACATGGCAACAGCCCTTTTAGCAGGGTGCAGCGGTTTGCTTTAGCACCCTGCTAAAAATCCGGTGAAAACGGTTTTGCTGGTAGGTTATTTAATAAAAAATTTCTGGACGTATCCTGTGATCCAGATTCCGATTATGATGAGCGGCAGGATCCAGGTGACATAGAGGCGGATTGCCTTGGGGAACTTGAGTCCGCTGCCGGTGTTCGCCTCGGTAATGAAGCCGTCGAAGCCCCAGCCGTAGCGGGTGGTGCAGAAGAGCAGGTAGACCAGCGAGCCGAGCGGCAGGAGGTTGTTGGAGACCAGAAAGTCCTCCACGTCCTGTATGTTCCCTATGCCCGGTACGGTGGCATTGGCCCACAGGTTGAATCCGAGTGCGCAGGGCAGGGATAGCAGGAGGATGAGGACCAGGTTCACCACGACGGCCTTGCGGCGGCTCCAGCCGGCCATGTCGATCGCGTAGGATATGATGTTCTCGAATACGGCGATGACCGTGGAGAGGGACGCGAAGGACATTAAGATGAAGAAGGGCGTGCCCCATACCCGGCCGAATTTCATCGCGTTGAAGATATTGGGGAGGGTCGCGAAGATCAGTCCCGGCCCCTGACCCGGGTTCACGCCGAACGCGAAGCAGGTGGGGAAGATGATGAAGCCTGCCATCAGTGCAACGAAGGTGTCCAGCGAAATTATGCTGACCGCCTCACCTGCGAGCGCCTTCTCCTTGCCGATGTAGCTTCCGAATATCGCAAGCGATCCGATTCCCAGCGAGAGCGTGAAGAACGACTGGCCCATCGCGGCGAAGATGACTTCTCCGATTCCGCTGCTGACCATCTTGGAGAAGTCGGGTTTCAGGTAGAAGGCAAGCCCGCTTCCGGCTCCGGGCAGGGTCACCGCCCGCACTACCAGGACGAGCATCAGGAAGAGCAGGCTCGTCATTATGAACGTGGAGGCTTTCTCCACGCCGCTTTTGAGCCCCCTCAGGCAGATCGCGAATCCTATTATGACAACGACTGCCATCCAGCCGACCTGCTCGGCCGGGTTTGCCAGCATCGTGCCGAATACGGAGGAGACTTCGTCCGGGCTCATGCCGGAGAACATGCCCCTTGCGCTCTTTACAGTGTATGAGAGCATCCAGCCTGCGACCGTCGTGTAGAACATCATCAACAGGTAGTTGCCCGCCGCCGCGGTGTAACCGAACAGGTGCCACTTGCTGCCCTTGGGCTGGAGTGCGTGGAATGAGCGGACGGAGCTTTTCGCACTCGCCCGGCCCACGGCGAATTCCATCACCATGATAGGAAGTCCGAGCAGTACCAGGAAGACCAGGTAGAATAGCACGAATGCCGCCCCACCGTACTGTCCGGTTATGAAGGGGAAGCGCCATACGTTTCCCAATCCTATGGCGCATCCCGCCGATGTCATTATAAAGCCGATTCTTGACTTGAAGTTTTCGCGTTTTTCCATGATGGGCCGATTATAGCATGGAAGGGCTTCTTACTTCAACGCTTCCTTGACCACCAGGAGGTTCTGCTCCATTGCCCCCAGGTAGCTCGCGCCTTTCTTTATCTGCTTGGCGGTCGTTGACTGCAGGGAGTCCAGCGTCACGACTTTTGCCTTCTTGTTCTTGCTTGTGGATATGATTGTCTTCGCGATTTTGCCGTTGCTGCTTTCTATCTGGCAGACGTAGTTCAGGTCCAGCTCGTTCAGTTTCTCGGCGAGGAACGCGATCGTCTTGAAGCTGGCCTCACTTTCGGCGGAACATCCTGCAAAGGCCGCATAGTACTTGAGCTTGTAGTCATCGACCAGGTATCGGAAGGGGAAGCGGTCCCCGAACAGAAGGGTGTCCCTGCTGCCTGTTTTTACTGCGGCCGTATATTTTGCGTCCAGATCTGAGAGCTTCTTGTTGTAGGCGATAAGGTTTGCCTTGTAGAAGACGGCGTTGGCAGGATCCTTTTCGCTGAGTACGTCGCAGATTGCTTCACAGAGAATCTGGGCGTTACGGAGCGAGAGCCACACATGTTCATCAAGCTCCTCCTCTTCGTCATCTTCGTCATCGTGATGATGGCCGTCCTCGTCATGGTGGTGCTCATCATGATCGTGCTCCATTCCTTCGACGATCTCTTCAGTCTTTACCCTGTCGCCAAGGACTTCAAGAAGGTTGACGACCTTCATGTTTTTGTTCTTTGCGTTCTTAAGCGTACTTTCCACCCAGTCGTCGCTTTCGCCGCCAACATAAACGAAGATGTCTGCTTCGGAGATTTTGGCTATGTCTTTGACGGAGGGGGACCAGCTGTGCATGTCCACGCCGTTGTTTATGAGCAGGGTCAGGTCAACGGCATCGGAATTGTTCCCGATGATTTCCTTTGCCCAGTCATACTCCGGAAAAATCGTCGTGACGACTTTGAGCTTGTTGGATTCGATCTTATCCTTTTTGGCGAATGCCAGTCCTACCGACAAAGTAAGTATGGCCCCCGCGACTGCAAAAATCCTGTTCATATATCACTCCTGAACTGATACATCTAGATTTGATAAATGTTATCAAATTATATGAGTCAGAGCTTTTTTGTCAATGTTATTTGAGAATGATTATCAAAAAAATTAGGGAAACAGCCGGGATCTTTGAAATGGCTCCGCCTCATTGAAAATACTTTCAGTTTCCGTTAGAATTGGAATATCCACATTATCTACATTATATAGGAGAACAATATGGCTAGGACACATTATATCGCCGGTAACTGGAAGATGAACCTGGACAAGGCTGGTTCGGTGAAGCTTGCGCAGGATCTGGTTGCGGCCCTCAAGGGAAAGAGCAACAAATATATGGTGGGCGTTCCCTTTGTCTATTTGGACGCTGTTGCACAGGTGCTCAAGGGGAGCAACATCCTGCTCGGTTCCCAGGACATGGCGGCTACCGGCAACGGTGCGCATACGGGAGAAGTTTCCGCTGAGATGCTCAAGGACATCGGTGTTCAGGTCGTTATTCTGGGCCACAGCGAGAGGCGGCATGAGATTGGTGAGAGCGATGAGCTGATCAACAAGAAGGTCCGCCGCGCCTTGGAGCAGGGGCTTGAGGTTGTGCTCTGCATTGGCGAGCTGCTTGAGGACCGTGAGGCCGGGAACGCAGAGCAGGTCTGCGCTTTCCAGCTTTCCGCCGACCTTGCCGGTGTCAGCGAGGAGCAGATGAAGAAGGTGACGATCGCTTATGAGCCTGTCTGGGCAATCGGTACCGGAAAGACTGCAACCCCTGCGGATGCCGAGGCAATCCACAAGTTCGTGCGCGGCTACATTGCCAAGCTCTACAACCAGAAGGTCGCCGACGAGACGATTATCCAGTACGGCGGCTCCATGAAGGCCTCCAACGCCAAAGAGCTGCTCGATCAGCCGGACATCGACGGCGGACTCATCGGTGGCGCATCCCTCAAGGCCGACACCTTTGAGCCCATCTGCGTCCTGTAATCCACGTCTTTTTTTCATCGCGGGGGCGGCTTGTCCCCGCGATCCTGCCTGTACCATATAGCCATATAATATGGAAGGATTTCCTATGAAAAAGCTCTTTGCCTTGATTTTCATATCTATCGCCGTGACGTTCGCAGTTTTTCCGAAGGGTGTTGACATGGATATGGTCTCCGTGCCAGGCGCCAAGGTCACCGGTGGTCCCTCCAACGGATTCTGGGCTTTCGAGGGAGTGTTCTCCGCGAGGAGGAAGCTTAAGGTTGCCTCTTTCCAACTGGGCAGGTTTCCTGTGACGAAGGAGCAGTACAGGGCGGTTATGGAAGGAAACCCGCTCGGAGTGAGCGCAGATCCGAGTTTTTCAAGCAATGACCCTCTTTACCCCCTCTGTGACGGGGAGCTGGACGGGAAGCGGCCCGTGGAGGGAGTTACATGGTATGATGCGCTTTATTTCTGCAACCTCCTGAGCCAGAACAAAGGCTACAAGCCGGTATATAGAATTGATTCTCCCAAAGTCGAGGGCGGCCACATAACGGAGGCCGTTGTCTCTGTCATCCCCAAGTCGGACGGATACCGTCTGCCGACGGAGGTGGAGTGGGAGTTCGCCGCCAGGGGGGGCAAGCCCGGAAGCCCTGCCTGGAATTATATGTACGCAGGCTTGGACAGCATGGCCAGGTATGGGGCAGAGGCTCCGGAACTTGACGCCGGGCAGGACAGCGTTGCCTGGTACAGGTACAACACCTGCGGCGGCGGTGTTACGGTGGACGGAGCGTATTTTATGGAAGGAACTGCCGGATGGGGCAGCCATCAGGTAGGACTTAAGAAGCCCAATACGCTCGGTCTCTACGATATGAGCGGGAACGTCTGGGAGTGGTGCCAGGACCGCTATGCCGTAATCGACGAGACCACGCCCATAGAGGGGGCGTCATTCGGGGACCTCAGGTGCTGCCGGGGTGGTGCCTGGTATTGTGCTGCCAGCTGCAGCATTGTTTCCCGGAGGGGAGGGGACATAGTGGACAGGCAGAGTCCTTACATAGGCTTCCGTGTGGCCCGGAGCAAAAAAAGTTTGTTTTTCTGAATTTTTTTCTTTACAAATGGGGAATCCGTGCTATAATTAACTATCAATGCAGGATAAGGAAGTGCGGTGCTGTACATTACCGCCGTCCTTGACCCCATAACTTTTTTTGGGGAAGGGCGGCATGGAGGACGAATCCGGCTCCGGCATGAGCTTGGAGTTTGTTCCTGTGCCAGCAACCTATTCCTCCTGTACTTCGCAGGACGGCTTTATGGGCAGCGTGAAGACTAAACTTGAGTGTTCTAAGATAACGGAAGGCGTACGCTTTAGCAAGCCTGTATTTTTCAATGACGGTAAGAATATGTTCCTTGCCGCTGGCTGCCCTGCGAAGAAATATCATCTTGAAGCGTTGAGGCGATGGGAAATCCCCTACCTGTGGACCGATGGGGTCGAGGTGGAGGATGTGCCCGAGCTTCCCGCTGACAAGGCTCCTGAGCCGATTGTTACCAGGCCTGAGCCTCCTAAAACTCCCGAAAAAAAGCTTTCTCCCTCTGTTTCCTCGGAAGATGTTGAGTTGTCTGCGTTTGACAAGCCCAAAGAGTCCGATGAGTATGTGCGGCCCAAGGCTGTCTCCTATGCCGCCCCCCGCAAGCCCAAGGTTGATCGGAGCGGTGAGGAAGAGGTTAATATAGAAGATTTCATCGAGAACTTTGACGAGCTGTAGGGCTTTCCTCCCTTCCTTTCTACAGAACTTTCGCTTTCAGGCTGCCCTTTGACGGCCTGACGACTATCTCCTTGCCCGCCGGAATTGCCGACGCATCCCGGATTACCAGCCCGCTCTCCGCATCCGTCACCATTGAATAGCCCCGATCGAATATCGTTTGCGGGCTACAGAACGAGAGGGTCTGTGAAAGAAGGGCGAGTTTTGCCTTGTTTCCTTCTATTATCTTGTTCATTCCGTCCTGCAGGCCATTCTTGCACGTGTCCAGCCTCTGGAGGTAGGGCTGCTCTATCATGCGGAACTGGAGCTCCAGGCTTTCTCGGGAAAAGCCCTTGAGCTTGAGACGCTCCGTCCTGAGCCGGGCGGTCAGGGTATCATGCAGGGACTGCCTGGCCTCCCGTATGCCGTCCTCTATGAGCCTCTTTTCCGGAACCGCAAGTTCTGCCGCCGCGCTGGGGGTCGGAGCACGCTGGTCGGCTGCGAAGTCGCTCAGGGCCCAGTCTATTTCATGGCCGACCGCTGATATCGTCGGGATAGAGCAGGCGGCTATGGCTCTTACGACCTCCTCGTCGCTGAAGGGCAGCAGGTCCTCAAGCGATCCGCCCCCCCGCCCGATGATGAGGATGTCGCAGAGTTTGTACTGGTCGGCGGTCTTTATCATGCGGATGATGGTCTCGGCGGCCCCTTCGCCCTGTACCTGGGCGGGGAGGACAATGACGTTTACCTTGTCGTTCCTCCTTTTCGCTATGTTCAATATATCGCGGAGGGCTGCCCCGGTCGGACTTGTTACCACGCCTATTGTGGCAGGGTAGGGGGGCAGGGGCTTTGTTCTCCGGTCATCGAACAGGCCTTCGGCGGCCAGCTTTCGCTTGCGCTCCTCCAGCATCTCCATTATGTCGCCGAGTCCCGCCTGGGTCATGGAGTCGATGATTATCTGGTAACGGCCCTGCAGCTCGTAGACGCTTATCTTGCCTCTTGCCTGAACGAGCATGCCGTCCTTGGGCTGGAAGCTCAGGCGGGAGGCCGAGCCGCGGAACATGACTGCGCTTATCTGCGCCCCGGAATCCTTGAGCGAGAAGTAAAGGTGGCCCGTGGAATTTGCCTTGAAGTTGGAGATTTCTCCCTTTATCTGCACGCAGGGAAAGGTCTCCTGCAGCATCGTCTTTATGAGTCCGGTCAGCTGAGAGACCGTGTACACATAGTCTTCTTTGTCTTCCATTCCAGTTCCAAGGCTAGCTTAATAGAGGTAAATTGTCAACATTCGTTTTCCGATAATGAAAGCGATGAAAAATATTGTCTTCCTGTATGCCGGTTTCGTCCAGACTCATGCGTTCGACATGCTGTTTCCGAAAGATTTCTCTGCTAGTCCCGAGAGCGGGGCATCGGCACGGGAGAAGTCCGCTTTTGCCCTTGTTCTGGACTGGGCAAAGGAAATAAGGGACCGGGAGAAAATCGTCATAGCGGCGAGCAGGCAGACGGAGGACAAGGTCAGGCGGGAGATCCTGAAGGCGGATATGGAGGGCGAGTGCGCCGTCATCGTAGAGCAGGGCTGGTCCACAATCCTGCTTCTCAAGCGGATGGCAGAGTCCGCATCCCAGTATGGGGCTTCCTGCGTCATCTACAGCATGGCGGACAGGCCCTTTCTGGACAAGTCCCTGACGGAAAGCATCATGTCGGACCACGTCAAGTACCTTTCGGAATATACGTTCGCGGACGGCTATCCTGCGGGCCTTTCTCCAGAGGCCGTCGATTCCGGCGCGTTGAACATAATGCTGTCGCTCGCCTCCCGGAAAGAATCATTCTCCACCGACAGGGTAAGCAGGGAAAGCCTTTTCAGCGTATTGCGGGAGGACATAAACTCTTTTGAGATAGAGACGGTCATTGCTCCAAAGGATTTCCGTATGCTCAGGCTGGATTTCTCCTGTTCATCCAGGGCAGCGACGATAGCCTGTGTCCATCTATGCAGACTGGCGATGGAGAAGGGGAGCAGTTTTGATGCTCTCTCTCTGGCACATCTTGCAGCCTCATCACCTGACGTACAGCGGACAGTCCCCGCATTCTACAACGTTCAGATTGCCGGAAACCTTTCGACTACGACAATATATAATCCCTACCCGGAGGAGTTCAGGAAGAAGTATGGCTGCCTTCCGGTCAAGAAGGAGAATCCGCAGCCTGTGAACATGGGCCTTGAGCAGTTCAAGGGACTCGTTGACGGGATGGCATCCCTTTCCGAGATCGCGGTCGTCGGTCTGTCAGGATTCTCGGAGCCGCTGACTCATCCGGACTTTCTGGAATTCGTCCAGACAGTCCTTGCCAAGCCGGGCCTGTCCCTGTTGGTTGAGACTGACGGAACGCTTCTGACTGCCCCGGTTGCACAGAAAGTGGCGGACATCGTGAAGGATTCCCCGGACAGGACGGGGAGCTGGCCTGCCGTCATCTGGATTGTGTCGGTGGATGCCTTTAGCGAGGAGACCTACTGTAAGGTACACACGAACGCATTTACCAACGCGAACGGTCTCCGTAGCTTTGACAGCGCGAAGTCTGCCCTGGTAACTTTGGAGAAGTATTTCCCTGGGGCCGTCTACCCCCAGTTCGTCAGGATGAAGGACAACGAGGACGAGCTTGAGAAGTTCTACCGCTTCTACCATGACGCGGAGTCCCCTTGCAGGGGCCGTCTGATAATCCAGAAGTACGACAGCTACTGTGGCCTCCTGCCTGACCTGAAGAGCGCAGATCTGGCTCCCTTGGAGCGGAATCCCTGCTGGCACTGCAAGCGCGACATGATGATTCTGCCCGACGGCAGCGTGCCTGCATGCCGCGAGTTCGTGCTGGAGGCTGACTGCGGAAACGTGTTTGAGGAAGGTGTAGACACTGTCTGGAAGAAGATGGGCAGCCTGACGGGAAGCCACATACAGGGCGAGTATCCTGGCAAGTGCGGAAACTGTGATGAGTATTATACCTTCAACTTTTAACGCCAAGCAAGTCTTCGT
>CADBRC010000255.1 GCA_902796985.1 uncultured Spirochaetaceae bacterium | reverse complement strand
GTTTCCTTAACAGGATGAATCGAACTGCCGATTATCAAGATATGCGAAAATCTATGCCAAAATACTCCAAAATCTCTTGCCTGATTATACGTTTCCTTCTATATATATGCATCTCCGCAACTGCCTTCGCCCAGACCAAACCCCTCTACCGGCTGCCTTCGGGCATTCCGAGCGGCGTCAAGTCTGCACCCGAGACCGACCCCCTCATCATAGGCTGCGACGACGGCCTGTACAAGCTCCTCTCTTCCGGGACCAGACAGCCCCTCTGGACGGGCGGTTCGGTCAGTCAGATCCTCAAGACGGCCAGCCAGTGGTACTTTCTGAGTGACCGGGGGGTCATCAAGTCTTCTGATTTGCTGAGCTTTCAGGAGTGCAACGAGGGGCTTCCTTTCCTGACGGTCAAAAGCTACGACGGCACGACCAAGACCCTGAACAGGCAGGTGCAGATACTCAAGGACATCTCTGCCGACCCCTTTGACGAGAACATCCTCGTGACGGCGACCAAGGACGCAGTCTACTTGTCCCGCAACGGGGGGGCGAGCTGGACTTCCATCGGCTCCACCAGCCGCTATACGCCGGGGATCAAGGCTGTCGCCTGTGCCCACATGAAGACCTACAACAAGGCGGGCGAGGTGACGGGCAGCGAGCTGGTCGTCTTCATGGCCCATTCGATTTACGGTTTCTCCTACTACCGGGCAGACGCGGCCAAGCCCACATGGATTGACGTGTCCGCAGGGCTCGCGATTATGCCCAGCCAGACCCAGACCGATGAGCTGAGCGACATCCTCCCGGTTGTGGTCAAGGATGCGGACGGCAAGCTCTACACCGACATATACCTCGCCAACTCCTACCTGCCCAACGTCTACCGCTTCGACTGGGAGAACCGGCGTGCCGTCACCGTGTACAAGGGCAAGGAGGCTGCCGACACGATAGACGGCCTGTGTCAGGCCGGCGGGCAGCTCGTGTTCTCCACCGTGGGGGACGTTGTCTCCCTCTCGCTGGATTCCGGCAGCCTTTCGGACATGCCTGCGGCGGCGAGGACCTGGCTTCCGCTGCTCAAGGCCGGAAGCAGGCCCAATGCTGCATACGTCCCTTCCCCGGTCAGCGGCTTCGGAACGGCACTGCAGCTTTCCGAGCTGTGGCTCCTGTACCCGGACAAGGCGCAGACTGAGTACGGCGATGTTGCAGACGGGAGGAAAGCCCTGTACGCCTCTGCCTACCAGCTGAGGAATGCAACTGGAATAGAGAAATACAAGAAGCTCGCCAAAAACAACGGGCTGAACGCCCTCGTCGTGGACATGAAGGACGACTATGGCCTGCTCCGCTTTCAGCCGGAGAGCGAGCTTTTGAAGACGAAGGGTTCCGTCACGATGTACAAGATTGACGTGGAGAACTTCGTCAGTGAGATGAAGAAGGAGGGCATCTACCTCATTGCCCGCATCGTCGTGTTCAAGGACAAGAACCTCGCGGGCTACGGGGGCGGCAAGTACGCGGCCTGGGACTGGCGGAACAAGAAGCCCTGGGTGGGTGTACGCGGCGAGGAGGACGTACTGGATGAGCAGGGCAACGTCATGCTGGACGAGTCCGGCAACCCCCTGCCCAAAAAGACGGTCTACTACGACGAGAACTGGGTGGACCCTTACAGCGAGGAAGTCTGGCAGTACAACATAGAGATTGCCCGCGAGCTGGTTGCCCGGGGCTTCGACGAGATACAGTTTGACTACATCCGCTTCCCGACCGACGGCAAGAACATGAGTGACATCTCCTTCCGCTGGAGGGACGAGGGCATGGACAAGGAGAGCGCGCTGCTTTCATTCCTGCGCTACGCACGGGCAAACATACAGGCCCCCATCGGCATTGACATTTACGGGGCCAACGGCTGGTACCGGTCCGGCACCAGGACGGGCCAGGATGTGGAGCTGTTCTGCAATTACGTCGATGTGGTCTGCCCCATGTTCTATCCCTCGCACTTCGAGCAGAACTTCATGGAGTACAAGCCGGTCAAGGAGCGGCCCTACCGCATCTACTTCTTCGGCTCCTTCCGCAACACGGTCGCGGCCCGCAACAGGATGATTGTCCGCCCCTGGGTGCAGGCCTTCTACATGGGCGTGCGCTACGACAGGCTGTACTACGACAAGGACTACGTGCGCCGGGAGATTTACGGCGTACGTGATGCGCTCAACCGGGGCTACATGTACTGGAACAACTCCGGCGGGGATTATGCGGATATCAGTCCCGACATCGCGGATGACGAGCTGTCCCCCTGGTACTCAGACGAGGCCGCCCTGCAGACAAGGCTGCCCGCATTCAGTTCAGGCTCCGAGCCTGTTTCCGGCAGGGAGGGCAATCCCGGCCCCCTCGCGGGTACGGAGAGCACGGAAGCCCTGATGCAGCACCGGCAGGACATGATTTCAATTTTGAATTCTTTGCTCTATAAGGAATATGATCCGGATGACAAGGCTTCGGTCAAATTCCTCCGCGTCCTGCCTCCGGGACTCTTCGGGAGACAGTAGTTGACTTGTTCGGAAACTGCACTGGCAGCGATGCTTCAAGCCGGTTTCCGAACTGGTTTTGTATAATACCCCTTGTCCAAGACCGGCTTTCCAAAGTCTTTTGAAAGTTATGAAAGCGGCTTGGGCAACAAATCCGTTTTTTATCTTTCAAAAAAATTGTCATTTTTTCTCACTGATGCTAGGATGGACTCATAAGAAATGAGGAGGACGGCAGCAAGGAAACTTGCGGCGGTCCCCGGAGGAAAAAACTATGGGTTCGGTATTTGAGGCAACGATGCTCGTCTGCTTCGGTTTTTCTTGGCCTTTGAACGTCATGAAGGCGTACAAGGCAAGGTCGGCAAAAGGAACAAGCCTGGCTTTCATCCTTTTGATAATAACTGGCTACGTGGCAGGGATACTGGCAAAGTTCATTAACCGTCAGCTCAATTATGTGCTTGCGGTGTATTTCCTGAACCTCGTTATAGTTCTTGTAAATCTTGCGGTTTATTTCAGGAACCGCGCTTTAGATAGGAGAGTAAAAGTTATGGCAGTCAACAACAAGGCAAGTGATTCAGTGGTTCTTTTCGGCAGCAGTGCTGACAAGGAGATTCCGGTTGCGGAGATAGCGGAGAGCTATGACTTCAACTTCAAGATGTACAACAGGAGCAGCTACAACCTGTCGCTCAAGGATGCGAAGAAGGTCTTTGCCGACAAGGTGGAGCCGCTGAATCCCGAGGCTGTCATCATCCATATCGGCGCGGACGACTACGATCTGTTCAAAAAGAGCTCCGCTGAGTTTGACATCAAATACATCGACCTTATCGCCAGCGTCAAGGCTGCCGACAAGAGCCGGAGGGTCGCACTGGTTTCCAACATGGACGCGGCCGGACGTACGAACTTTGAGGAGATGAACCGCCACATAAAGGCAATCGCCGAGTCCGAGCAGTGCGTGTTCGTGGACATCAATGACGCGAGGCTGTGGAAGCACGATGAGGCGAAGGAGCTCATGTCCTTCATGTACGATGTCGGATTCGACCAGCCGCTTTCTGTTAAGAAGCCGCTCGGTGATATCTCCGAGATTATGTACAGCTATGCCTACCAGAACGGCATCCTGCACGCTCTGGAGAGCAAGGCGGTCTGAGCCTGAAAGAGATTCATTCGATACCTTGAGATAATATCCTTGAAGCACGGCGGCTTCCTTGTAAAAGGGGGCCGCCTGTTTTATTTCATTCCCTGTATGATACCGTATATCCGTTCCGCGGTCTTGGCAAGGTCATACTTCTCCAGCAGGGGATCGGGGGATGAGACTTCTTCTGCGAGCAGTTTGTCCAGGTCCACGTCGGGCTTGTCGGGGTCTATGTAGTGTGCGGCAGATCCGTAAATCTCGGGCAGGCTCGTCCGGTTTGAGACGATTATCTGAGTACCGCAGGAAAGGGCCTCCAGCGGCGGCAGCCCGAAGCCTTCGAAGTAGGAAGGCAGGACGAATGCCTTGCAGCGGGAGAGCAGGGCCTTTACCTCCCCGTCGCTCAGGTAGCCGGTCATGATGACGTTGGAAAGGCTTTTCATCTTTTCAAGCTCGGGGGCGACGACACTCGGCAGGGGCTTCCCGGAAACTGCGAAAATCTCATCGGGATACAGGGCTGCATGCTCCGCAATCCATTTCAGGTTCTTCCGCCGGGACAGGCTCCCGAGCGTAAAGTAGAAGGGCTTTCCGTCCTTGAGCCGGGGCAGGCGGTCAAAGACGGAGAAGTCTGCCTGTATGTCCCTGTAGCCGGTGACGCCGGAGTAAACGACGCGGATTTTGCCGGCGGGGGTATGGTAGCGGTCAATGACTGTCTGTTTGGTGTACTCCGATACCGTAAGGACAACTTTTGCACGCTTTGCGATGGCGCGGTACATCATCCTGCTGTACAGGCAGATGAGTTTGTCCCGACGGGATGTGAAGTCCTCAGGATACAGGGCGCAGTAGATGTCGTGGATGAACTCTATGCCGGGGGCAAAAAAAGGACAGGTGTTGGAAAAGTCCAGACTCAGCCGCCGGTGGGCCAGCACGTAAAGCTGGAAGTCAACCTGCGTCCATCGGGGAAAGAAGTGAGCCTCTCGTTTCAGGCGGACAGTCTTTATGTTGGAAAGTTCGGGAACATCCTTCGCATTGGCGGGAACAACCAGCTCCATCATACCCGGTTGAACCAGCCTGTCCAGATGCTGCACGACCTCAATGGCAAGCCGTTCGATTCCGGTCAGGGTGTGGCACCATGCCTCGCCGTTTATCGCGATGACCTTCATGCCCGTTCCCCCGTCTTTGTCAGAGCGGAGAGGGCGGCAATCAGGCGGTCGTCAGAATCCCGGTCTCGGACGAACACGAGCAGCTCGCCCCTGCCGTCTCTGCCGCGGCTTTCGACCATAATCTTGTACTCGGCCAAAAGGAGGACTGCAAGCTCCCGTACGTCTTCCTCCCGCGGGTATGCGTCAAGGTGCAGGATGAAGCGGTTGAATGCGGGGCGCTCCAGCTTGACTCCGCCCAGGGAAGAGAGCGCATCCTTCAGCCGGACGCATTCCTCTTCGAATGCCGTGGTAGCAGCAGCATAATCTTTTTTGTATTTGCCCACCACCTGCATGAAGTATTCACCGAGCGATGAGACGCGTCCCTTTCCCTTGAATGGTTGGAGGGCGGCCATATCATCAGAGAAGAGGAGCTTCATGCTCAGCCCCGGTACCCCGAACCGCTTTCCGAGGTCTACTATGTGCAGGCGGTCCAGAAGCTGCCCGCCGAGACTGGAAAAATCCTCGTAGCTTGCGTCATGCGCCGCATCGGGGGAGGGCATGCCTTCGGAAAGGACGCATACCTGGTCTTTGTCCGTTCCAAGGAGCTTCGCAGCGAGTATGTCAAGCTCCCCGGATGTCGAAGGCCGGCGGGTTATGCAGTCAGCCAGTCCGTAGCGCAGCTCGGAAAGAAGCCTCTGCGGCGGAAAGAAGGGATTTGAGTCTACCGTGAAGTCCGCGAGGCCGGGGAAGCGCCATCTGCCGCCCCCCTCGCTCATAATCATGCTGTAGCGGTCCTCGCTCGGGCTGAAGCGTTTTTCAGCCACAGACAGGTCCTCTATGTCGTCCACCTCGTACCAGCGGTCGCCGGGGATTACCAGCGATCCGAGCGCGTCGGGGATGTTCCCTGCGACAATCTTCAGCACCGTCTCGTAGTATTCATTCCTGCCGTAGCTGGAGATGTAGTATGATAGGAAGGGAAGGTATATGCTGTTTATGAAATCCTTGCTGAACTTCCAGATGTTGACGGTTTTGTAATAGCTTGCCGCATCCTCGTAGCGGAACTCCTTCTTGCCGACCATCCCGTTGATGTGCCCGTTCCCGTCGAGCAGGCAGCATGTTCCGTCCATCCAGCTTTCAAAAGGGGAGAGGACTGCCGCATTTCCTGCCGGGAGGGCAAGCAGCTCCTTGAGGATGTCCTTGTCATATATCAAGTCGCTTTCCAGAAGCAGGGTGTCGTCTTGTGCGAATACGTCCTTCATGAGGTAGAGCGAATATATGTTGTTCGTCTCGTCGTATATGGGATTCTCGATATATCCGAACGACAGGCTTTTGTCGTCCTTATATGTCTTTTCTATGAATTCCCGGATAACATCGGCCTTATAGCCCAGCCCTATCGTAATCCTTGTGACCCCGGCATCCTTGAGGGCGGCCACCGTATGTTCCAGCATCGGCTTGCCGTTTATCTTTATCATGCACTTGGGCATGGTCTGTGTGTACTGGGGTATCCTCGTCCCCATCCCTGCGGCAAGAATAATCGCCTGCATCACGCACCTTCCTTTGAACTTGTTTCTTTTGAAATCATGAATTCCGCGACCCGGTCCCCGGCCTCGCCCTGATGCATCCAGGCCTGGGACTTTGCCCATGCCCTGTTTGCGGCCAGCTCCGTGCTGTCGCTTGCACCCCGCAGCACTTCCCCGATGCGGGGAAAGTCCCCGCTCTTCAGCTCTATGCCGCACTTTTCCAGCGTCACGAACTGCCAGAGCCGTTTATCCAGGTCGCCCGCGTCGCACATCCTCGTATCCATGTCCGCGTTGACGTAGACGACCGGTTTGTCACAGAGGAACATATAGTCGAATATAATCGAGGAGAAGTCTGAAATCATTATGTCCGAGCGCATCAGGCAGGCAAGGTTGTCCTTGTCGTAGTTCCACTCCACGTTTGCTGCCTCCCGGTACTTGCCCTCGAGCCGCTCAAGCAATGCGGACTCGGACTTTCTGGACTGGGGATGCGGACGGATGATGACGTGGATGCCGCTTGCAACGAGCGGGTCAAGCAGCTGCTCCCCGTAGCGCGAAAGAATGCCGTTCGGCCCCCACGACGGAGAGAGGAGCACGGTATACTCATGCGTCTCCGGGACATCAAGTCCCTTCATCCGCTCTGCAAGGACATCGAGGTAGGTGCAGCCGACCGTGACCAGCTCCTTTTCCGCTATGTCCCTGTCCTTCTCCAGCGTCCGAATATCCTCCATCTGGTAGTCGCCTGTCAGCAGGACGGAATCGAAGTAATCCAGACCGAAGAGGCGGTAGAGCGTCGCGTCTCCCGTCCCGTGCCGTATGTGGGCATAGTGGCCCACGTTCTTGCTCCGCTTCCACTGGTATACGTCAAGTCCCGGGGTCGTGGCGAGCACTACGTCTGCC
>CADBRC010000254.1 GCA_902796985.1 uncultured Spirochaetaceae bacterium | reverse complement strand
GACTCGCTCCTGCAGGCCTCAGGCTTGAATCCCTTGGCGGAAGTAAAAATCTCCCTCATTTTCTGGAGCTCCTTCTGCTGTGAGCCGTTCTGGAACATCTTCACGCAGAAAGAGCCGCCCTCCTTTAGCAGCTGCTGGGCGTAGTAAAGCGCCATCTCCACCCGCGCGGTTGAGCGCGCCGTGTCCACCGTCCTGTTGCCCGTCGTAAGGGGGGCTGCATCGCAGACCACCAGGTCATAGGGGCCTTTCGCCTCTATCTGCTTCCTCACGTCCTCGGAAAGCAAATCTCCCTGTATGAAGACGAGGTTTTCTGCCTTCACGTCCTTGGCGAGAGGGTTCAGGTCTACGGAGACCACCGTCCCGTTTTCCCTGATGTTGCGGAGAAGCCATGTCGTCCAGCTGCCGGGGGCAGAACCAAGGTCCAGGACTGCGGACGCTCCCTTGAGCAGACCGAATTTCCTGTCCATCTCCTCCAGCTTGTACACGCTGCGGGCCGGGTAGCCTTCTTTGAAGGCTTTCTGAGACCAGAAATCGGGCTTGGCGTAGCTGTTTTGCTTGGACGGCATACTTAGAATTTCGGCGTGAAAGTCCGTAAAATTGAGTGAAAGCTTCCCTATATGGACAAGTAGACCTGTTCGGAAACTGCACTGGCAGCGGAGCTTCAAGCCGGTTTCCAAACAGGTTTAGTTTTCATACTTCTCCGGTCGGGTGAAAAATAAGAAAAGTCTTATTGCAAAAGGGCTTCCCATTTTACTTTTCTCTGCTATAATTGTTGTGTAAAAGGGAGCGATTATTATGAGCAGATGGAGACGCGTTGCTGCTGTACTGATTTTGCTTTTTGCCGGCCTCTCGCTGGCTTCTGCCCAGGAAAAGGACGGCGCGCACAAGCAGGATTTCACGAGCTACCGGGGACAGCGCAAGCCCGTGGAGAGCGGGGACTTATATATGGAAAGCTTTGTATCGGAGTACGATGGAAGCACGCTGACCATAGACATAGGCTTCAATCAGGGAATTGACCCCCGGTCCATCAAGGGCGAGAACATTCAGATAAACGGCAAGCCTGTCAAAGGGCCGCTCAAGCTTTCCTTCAACAAAGAGGGGACTGTGGTCAGGCTGGTCATCGGCGACTACGTGAGCATACCCTATTCCTTCTTCATCTGGGGGATACGGAGCTACAGCGGCAGGGAGATGGATAAGGACGGGCTGGAGGACGTAGGACGCAAGGACAGCTTCTCCTATCAGGATGACGGCTGGAAGCGCAGGTGAGTCCCGGCAGGAATTCGCTAATAGGCGGGTAACTTTTTTCCGAACATAGAATTGATATAGTGGAGTTACGCTGAATGAAAGCCTTTAGATATACTGTTTTTGCGCTTCTTTTTTCCTGTTCCCTCATCCCTGCCTTCTCGCTTTCCTTCGGGAAGATAAAGGGGGATGACTACTGGTACGTCCTCAAGCAGGCGGAAAACGCCTTTGCCGCCAATGACTACGGACGTGCGCTTGCTCTGGCTGAGGAGGCCAAGGAGAAGAAGCAGCAGGTCGCCGACTGGGAAAAGCTTGCTTTGGATGAAACCCAGCGCAGCTCCAAGGTCCGCAAGGTCGGTGACTACCTGGACGAACTGCTGCCCGTTCTCAAAGAGAAGAACTATGACAACGCAGTCTACGTCATAAACAGCAAGCTCAAGCTCTATGGTTCCGATTTCTTCCACGGCCGCTTCTCTGAGTTAAAGTCCTGGGTGGACAAAGATTACATCTATCCCGAGGCGGATTTCCTCATCGGTAAGATATACAAGCTGGAGGGCGAGTTTGACCTTTCCGGTGACTATCTCGGCAAGGCATACGACAACATCAAGCGGCTGGACACCAAGGACGTCAAGTATGACATCCTCTATGAGCTTGCTGATCTGGCCGACTATAAGGAGAACGGCCCCGAGTACGAGAAGATGCTGCTTGCCGTCCTTGCCGATGACAAGCTTTACAAGGACGAAGGCTTCATGAAGGCCCTTGTCCGCCTGATAAACGGGGGCAAGGCGGAGGATAAGGAGGGAGCTGTCAAGGCCGTGGAGAAGTTCTTCCTGCTCTACCGGAGCGACAACGACATCTCCATACAGGCTCTGGAGAAGCTTTCCACCTATTACGGCCGCATCGGGCAGACCGAAAAGGCCCTGGGCTGTGCGGCCCTCGGCTCGGTTGCTGCCGTGACCAAGATAGAAGACATCCTCAAGGACAGGATGATAGACTACTCCTATAAGAGTTTTGTTGATTTGCTCGCCAAGGCTTCGATGTACTCCGACATCATCGACTGGGGCAACGACAACAACATCTGGGAGCTGTTCTTCTGTCTGGCCAAGATTTCCCGCAGCTACGGACAGACCCGCTTTGCCGATGCGCTCTTCTCGATTCTCTCCGACTATGAGCCGGAGGACTACTGGAAGCTCCGTGCCTCCAGCGAGATAGCCGCAAGATAATGATAATTTATTCTCCCGCCGGTTGACATTTCCTATCGGGTTACTATAATTACCTCGATTCTCCTCGGAGAATTCCAGTTGCAGAGAAAAGAGGTAATTATGAAAAGAATAGTGACGATACAGGATATCTCCTGTGTGGGCAAGTGCTCCCTGACGGTTGCACTGCCGATTATCAGTGCAATGGGAATAGAGGCGGGCATCATACCGACCGCCGTCCTGTCCACCCATACGATGTTCAAGGATTTCACCTTCCATGACCTTACCGATGAGATCCAGAAAATAGCGGACCACTGGAAGAGCCAGAAAATAACGTTCGACGGAATCTATACGGGCTATCTCGGCAGCTTCAGGCAGCTGGATTTGATGGCTACGTTCATCGGCGACTTCGGCGGCAAGGGAAAGCTCGTTTTCGTTGACCCCTGCATGGCAGACAACGGCAAACTGTATCCCGGATTCACCAAGGAATTTGCCCTCGCTATGGGCAAGCTCTGCAGTAAGGCAGACGTCATTGCCCCGAACATCACCGAAGCCTGCCTGATGGTGGGGCAGGACTATCCCGGCGAGGACTACGACGAGAACTATATAACCGACCTGATGCAGAAACTCGCCGCTTTAGGCGCTAAGAGGACTATCCTCAAGGGGGTTGGCTACAAGAAGGGCCTGTGCGGTGTCCTGTCGTATGACAGGGAGACCGGCAAGTCTACGGAATATTTCCACGAGCTGATTCCTGCCAAATTCCACGGAACGGGCGACATCTTCGCGTCCGTTGCTTTCTCCGCCCTCATCCTCGGCAAGGGAATTGACGAAGCCGTGCGCCTCGCTGCCGATTTCACTGTCCTTTCCATAAAGAAGACCCTGGAACATGAGGATCACAACAATTACGGAGTTGATTTTGAGGCTGCCTTCCCGGAACTTCTGAGAAGGCTCGCATAAGTG
>CADBRC010000253.1 GCA_902796985.1 uncultured Spirochaetaceae bacterium | reverse complement strand
TCTGGTTCCCTCCCGCGTCCACCCCGGCAAGTTCTACTCCCTGCCCCAGAGCCCCCAGCTCTACAAGCAGCTGCTGATGGTCTCGGGATTCGACAAGTACTTCCAGATTGCCCGCTGCTACCGCGACGAGGACGCACGCGGTGACCGGCAGCCTGAGTTCACCCAGATCGATATGGAGCTGTCCTTTACCAACCGTGAGGAAGTCCTTGAGGTGACGGAGGGCATGATGGGCCACATCTTCCAGAAGACGATGGGCTACACCCTGCCTGCCAAGTTCGACCGCCTGAGCTGGGACGATGCCTTTGACTTCTACGGAACGGACAAACCCGACCTCCGCTTCGGCCTCAAGATGCAGGACGCCTCCTTCATGGCGGGGCTGTCGGACTTCAACGCATTCAAGGCGGGAGCGGCCGCAGCCGGAAAGGACATCGAGCGGCACAAGCGGAGCGGCCTCAAGGCCCTCGTCGTCAAGAACGTCGCCGACAAGTACAGCCGCAAGAAGGTGGAAGAGCTGGAGGCGGTCGCCAAGACATACAAGGCAAAGGGCCTTGCATGGATGAAAGTCGATGCCGCCGGAAAGTTTGAGGGAGGCATCTCCAAGTTCTTCGCCGGACATGAGGCAGAAATCTGTGAGAAGCTGTCCGCCGAAAAGAACGACCTCCTGCTCTTCGTCTCCGACGAGAAGTGGCAGGTCGCCTGTACCGCGCTGGGAGCTGTCCGTAAGCAGCTGGGCAAGGACCTGAACCTCTACGATCCCAAGGACGAGTTCCACTTTGTCTGGATCATCGACTTCCCCTACTTCGCCTGGAACGAGGACGAGAACAAGTGGGAGACCGAACACCACATGTTCACGCTCCCGCAGAAGAAGTACTGGCCCACGCTGGAAAGCGACCCGGGCTCGGTCAAGGGAGACCTCTACGACCTGGTCCTGAACGGCTACGAGCTTGCCTCCGGCAGCATGAGGATCAACGACCCCGACCTGCAGCAGCGGGTCTTCAAGATCGTCGGCTACAGCCAGGAGCGGGCGCAGAAGGCCTTCGGCTTCCTCGTGCAGGCGTTCAAGTTCGGCGCGCCGCCCCACGGAGGAATCGCACCGGGACTTGACCGTCTGGTCATGCTGATGTGCCACGAGGAGTCCATCCACGAGGTCATCGCATTCCCCAAGAACAACGTCGCCCTGTCCCCGATGGACGAGTGTCCGTCGGAAGTGGACGACCAGCAGCTCAAGGACCTGCACATCATCTGCACGGAGAAGGAAGCGTAAGGGCGCATCCGGACAGCGTACAAAACAATAGCCTCCCCGCTGACGGGAGGCTGTTTTATATGCGGGCGGATTTCTTGACAGACTGCTCAGGATGCTATATTTTACGAATGGAGGTCGATATGCTTGTAGTTTCACCTGCGGATTTCAAAGACAATTTTAGGACATACAGGGAACCAGTAAGGATTGAAGAGAATGGCGTAACGCTGGGAAAGTTCATCCCCAAGACCATCAATGTATCGACCTTGCTCTTTAGGAAACAGGAGAAAAAACCGAGCAAAGAGCTGCTCGCTGCAATAAAAGAAGCAGAGGAGCTTGAGCGCAATCCGAACACAAAGCGGTATACGGACATGGCGGAAATGTGGGCGGATTTGAATAAATGATTTATGAGGTGATTTGGACAAGCCGCTTCAAGCAGACCTTCAAGCTTGCCCAGAAACGCGGGCTTCCAGTTGAGGAACTTATGGAAGTTGTTGAAAAATTACGCACCGACCAGACACTTGAAGAGAAATACCATGACCATGAACTAAAAGGCAAGCTCAAAGGGATCAGAGAACTTCATATCCAGCCTGACTGGCTTCTCTGTTATAAAAAGACACTATCAACGCTTACGCTGACGCTCATCTCTACAGGTTCACACAGTGATTTGTTCAAAAAATAATTACCTTTTCCCGCCAGCCACCGCGCAAGAAAGGGCGTAGCGCGGTGCCTTATGTTATGAGGTGAGGGGCAGCACCAAACGCAATGTCACGTGACATGACAAACACGCTTGAAAACTTTGAGCTGACAAGCTGGTTTACAAATCCTGACAACCTGGAAACGCACCTGTGAACAACTGGTATTCAACTGTAAACAAGCCGGAATTCCGCACTAAACTGGATTGTACGCAACCGTGTACCAGATTGTCACGGAAAGAAAAATCGCTTGTACGCAAAAGCCTCGGTCAGTCGGCGTTGCGAACCACGAGGAAACCCAAGATGCCGCCCTCCCTGCGCCTCCGCGCTGATCTTTATACATGCATCCAATGCCGTCATGTACTCCTCCTTCCAGTCCGAGTCCTTCCCAAGCTCCCTCACTACCT
>CADBRC010000252.1 GCA_902796985.1 uncultured Spirochaetaceae bacterium | reverse complement strand
GGCCCGCCCGCATAACGGACGACGTGCTTTGCATCCTGGGCCAGGTAGTCCACGATTTTTCCCTTACCTTCATCACCCCACTGGGCACCGATAATAACGACCTTCATCAGAATCTCCTGTAATATAGAAGTCAATCAGACCTATTTACTATATCATAAACGGCGGAATGATTCTATAGGGAGATGGTCTGTGAGCTTGTGCGCAGCGCAAACTCATCACGTTCACGTGAGCGAGCATAATTCTATAGGCAGATAGTCCGGGAGCATGACCTCCTCCGCGCTCTCCGGTAAATTCCTTGGACAAAAGCTACATTATATGCTACAATGGTAGCTACGATTGGAAAATTGTTCCTTAGAGAGGAGAAAAGATAAAATAATGATAAACAACAGCATAGTTCCGGGCTTCATGGATGAAAAGGACGACAGCCTGCTGATAAACCTGGAGCCTGTAGAGAGCATCCCCGGCTGCATCATCGTCAACCTGTGCGGCTACGTGGACACCTACAACACGGCATACTTCACCAAGCAGATGGATAAAATCATAACTGCGGGCTTCCTTAAAATAGCGTTCAACTGCTCTACTGTCAACTACGTCTCATCGACGGGAATAAGCGCATTTACCAACCTGCACGACCTGCTCAAGGGCAAGGGCGGGAACATGGTCTTGAGCCAGCTTCAGCCCAAGGTCAAGGAAGTCTTCCAGCTTTTGGGCTTCACGGATTACTTTACATTTGAGGATACGGTGGAAAAAGCAGTCGCCTTCTTCGGCGGCAAGCCTTCAGTGAATTCCGTTTTTCCCAAGGTCGTAGAATGCCCTGTCTGCTCCCACAAGCTCAAAGCGACCAAATCCGGCCGCTTCAGGTGCCCGGGCTGCAAGTCCATCATCGCCATAAATGAAGGTGGGGAAGTCATGATGGGCTGACCCTGCGGGGTCAGGAGACTTTCCACAGAGTTGTTCAATTCCTGTGGAAAACTGTTCATAAAGTGTGGAAAAGCCTGCCGAGCCTTGTAAAGCCAGCATTTTTTTGGCTTTTTCCACGAATCCCAAAAAACTTTTCATTGGTTTTTCGCGGATTGTAAAATATAAAGGCTTATAAAGCAAGGAGTTATATTATGCTTTATTGGGCATTCGCCTAATTCCGCATAATATATACAGATATTCCTTAAAAAAAGGCCGCACCCATGACGCTTGTTGCAAAAGCTGTGGAAAACCTGTTGGCATAGCCAGCATGCCTTGTGCTTTGAGCCGAGAAATGGTATTGTTGAAGGGAGAAAATGAACATAAAGCAGAGCCTCTTGTCATCTCTTAAACTCATAGTCTTCTATGTCTGCATGAGCGCGTTCATGTGTGCAGCCCTCGCCGCCGTCTATATGGTCTACACTCTATGCATCAATATGGTCGCCGGGCAGCAGCTCGCGTTCGACATAAAGCTTTTTCTGGAAGGCATACTGATTTTCCTGCCTTTTGTCCTGGTTCTTCAGGCCATGTTCATGACGCTCTGGATGATACGCCATCCGGAGTCCACGATTATCCCCATCGCGGTTTATGCTGCGCTCTACCTGGTATCATGGATATTCATCCTCCCCGCCACGGTGAGGGAGACGCCTTTCGGCGATACCCGCTATATCGGGCAGAACGTCTCGGACAAGCCCTCTGCAGGGTATTTCAGGACAAGCACGGATAAAATCTTCTATTATAGTAGCGTGGATGAGGCAAGCTCCCTCGCGAACGGCCTGTGCGTAGACACGAACGTCGCGGCAGACAACGTATACACCTTCAGCAATGTCCGCCTGTCGCAGAAGAGGACGATGTTCACGGACTCCCTCATACAGAATACCATAGAGATGCCTCCCTCGCTCTCAATTCTCGTTACGTATATCCAGAACTTCTTTGTCATACTGTGGCAATGTTCACAGGGAGGTACGGGCTACTGGCTCTGTTTCGCCTCCATGGCCCTGCCCCTGCTGGCGGTGGTCGGACTGCGCCGCTTCTCCCAGTGGAGGCTGGTCAGCGTCATATCGATTATCTTCGTCACATTCGGGGTTCTGCTGTTCAACATAGCCGGATACACAAGCACTGCGGTCGTGCAGACGGAAACATCCATAAACGACGTGCTGACTAAAATCCCGCCGCTGAGGTCCCTCTCAAGAATCGGCAACCCCTGCGTCATACTGGCGAACATCGTATTCTTCCTTATCCTGACGGCGGCCTTCTTCGCCTTCGAGTTCAAGAACCGGAAGTTCATCGAAGGAAGCGGGGAATCCTACGGCGACAGCTTGGGGTATTAAAGAGGTATTGAAATGAAGAAAGTCTTCACCGTCCTGGGCATATACACGTTCCTGATATTCATCTGCTGCATAGCAGAGACCTTTATCTACAGGACAGTCCCCCCGCTCATAGAAAGCTCCGTGACGCACTACCGCGTCATGCGGGCCGTGGGCTGGTTCCTGATGCTGCTTCCGACAATTTTCCTGAGCGGCTTTGCAGTCGCCTGCGCCGTTCTCTGGAAGGCAAACTCCAACAACTCCAAGAGCCGTTTCTCGGCAGCGATGATTGACCGCTACAGGACTGTGATGTTCTCGTCGCTCGTCTTTGTTGCCATCCTCTCTTTCAACGAGGAGATTTTCCGCCCGCTCGTCAGGGAAGAGATAGCGTCACTTGAAAACGCACCGCTTGAGCTGGAGAGCGACCTGAAGAACGCAGAGAGCTTCCTCAGGCAGGACAAGTACGAAATTGCCTTCATGTACGCCCGGCGCGCCACCACGATTGCCCCCAAGGACGAGAAGGCTGCCGCCATGTTCAAGAGGGCCAACGATGAGCTTGCAAAATGGAAAAGCATGAACATCAGCAAGGGGAATGCGGCCGTGCAGGACCGCCCCCTCTACGCCGCCGACCACAAGTACACGATTGCGGAACTGCGCGAGATGTCCACCAAAGCCGCAGCTGAGAAGGAGTGGTTCAAGTCCCATTATTGGGCTTCGCTCGCGATAGATGCCTGTAAGGGCGTAAATACCAACCTGGAAGACATGAACATCCTCGCAGCCACTGCATGGAATGAGCTGAAGGATCCCGGAGAATTCGAAGATAAAGAAGAGTACCGCATTCACCGGCTCAAGTGGAAGGGCTACACGGCCTACGCCAAGGATGATCCGGATTACCTGACCGCCTACTACATACTCTACTCCCTGCACAAGGAGCTGGCCGCCAAGCTTAAAACCGACCCGGACGTAGAATTCTACCTGGCCCGCGCCAAAGAAGGAATGGAGAACCAGTACTTCTTCATCGATGAAACCGACAACTTCAAGGAACTGGCGACCGGAAGCGACGTATGCTTCTCGCTCAAGAACCCGGACGGTTCCAAAGACGTGTTCTATGCCAAGTACGTCATGGACTCCCCGACGGTTGGCAACACCGTCCGCTACCTGAAGGACCTGACGATAACCCAGTACTCATCCTCGGGCCGCTTCCTCTGCTCCGTATTCGTCCCGCTGGCAAAGGCCGTCAGCCTGAATACCCAGAACATAGACGACGAAGAGAAGAAGAGCATGGGCATTGAGAAGGGCTGGAAAGAGATCCCCTTCCTCATGATGATGGCCGTGGACCGCGAGACCGAGGGAAATGTCAG
>CADBRC010000251.1 GCA_902796985.1 uncultured Spirochaetaceae bacterium | reverse complement strand
TAGACGCGCTGCAGCTCGTCGGGATCCTTTTCCGTCCGGCTTATTCCGAGCGGCTTCTCCGGGCAGATGACGAAGACCTCGCCGCGGTCGGCCTTGGCAAAGACATCCGCGGTTTCCTCGTTGTAAACCTGAGGGCGGTTCTTCATTGCCTGGACGGCCAGCGGATACCTATGCAGCGCGGCTTTCACCAGCCACATGAGGCTTGCCGGTTTCTTGCGGAAGTCGCGCGGCTGCGTCAGGATGACGACGTTGCGGTTGTATCCGAGCCCCTCAAAGAAGCGGAGCGGAACGGAGTCCGTCATGCCGCCGTCCAGAAGCTCGTAGCCGTCGATCTTGACGACGTGGCTTGCAAGCGGCATGGAGGCGCTGGCCCGCATCCAGATAAGGTCCTGTCCGTCGCAGGTCTCAAGCTTTTTGTAGACGGGCTTGCCGGTCCTGCAGTCGGAGGCGACGCAGTAGAACTCCATGGGGTTGTCGCGGTATGCCGCAAGGTCAAAGACGTCCAGCTCGTTCGGGAGCCGGTCGTAACAGAACTCCGCGCCGTACAGGTCACCGGTCAGAATCAGGGAACGGAAGGAGCAGTAGCGCCAGTTGTGCGAATACTTCTTGTTGTAACGGATTGCCCGCCCGATCTGGCGGGACTTGAAGTTGCAGCCGAAGGTCACGCCCGCCGAAACTCCGACGGCCCCGTCGAACGTAATGCCGTTCTCCAGAAAAACGTCGAGTACGCCCGAAGAGAACATGCCGCGCATCGCCCCGCCTTCAAGCACGAGTCCTTTTTTCACAGCAGCCACCGGCACGCCCCTAGCCCCACCAGTCCTCGACCTTGAGCATGCTGTTCTCCTGCAATGCCTCGTAGTCGGCGGTGTTGTGGGTGATGAGGATCATGTTGTTCGCAATGGCGGTCGCGGCAATCTGGGAGTCTTCCACCGGGGCGGTACGTCCGGCCTGCAGGCAGCGGGCGCGGATTTCCCCGCAGATTTGGGACGCAAAGCTGTCATAGGGAATTATTTCATACGTTGACCGTATCTTATCCAGATAGTTTCCAATCTTTTCCTTTCGCTTTCCATCGGGCATCCGTTCATAGCCCAGGATGGACTCCTGCCACACCGTCGCGCAAATCGCGCAGAGGTGTTTCTTTTCCAATGCGTTCTTCATCATCGAAACATTCGGGTTTGGTTTTACGAATTCCGAGATGACGTTCGTGTCAAGCATATAAATCGGTTTCATTATTCACTCCACAGGCTGTCGATCTTTTTCAAGTATTCTTCGGTCGGAGGCTCCCGTTTGGGGAGCGGCAGTCCGTCGAAGGTAGGATCCTCAAAAATATCCGCGTTCTCCTTTTTGAACCGTGCAAGCCAGTCAAAGAAATCTTCCTTCGGCTTCCGTTCCTCGTAGTCCTTCCAGCTGATGATGACCGCGACGGGTTTGTCGTGCCTCGTCAGCTCGACAGGTTCCCCGCTTTCGGCAATCTTTACAAAGGAAGAAAAGTTGTTCCTGGCATCATAAATCGTCGCCCTGCACATGCCGTACCTCCTGCTCTTTATGGCTATTATCATGCATACCTAGCCAGTTGTCAAGCAAATTCGCTGATAAATTGGGCAGATATTTTGATTCTAGCCAATTTATGCCCTGCATGTGGAAACATTCTGTCCAAAACTGCACCGGAGGGCTGCCGGGGCGTTTGGACGAGCTGCGGATTCCGGGACTCTACCCAAAATTCTACCCGGCTCAACCGCCCGTCGGGTTACAGGCCGGACGTTCTGTGCTACTATACAGGTGTCAGGAGCGGCCGCACTGAATTTTACGAACAAGGTGGTACACTATGAATGCACAGAAGACTGGACTGTTGATTTATGAAATGAGGACCCGCAAGGCGCTCACGCAGAAGGAGCTTGCCGAACGCTGCAACGTGAGCGACAAGGCTGTTTCCAAATGGGAGCGCGGCGAAGGCTGCCCGGACGTCACGGTGCTGCCCAAGCTCGCGGAGGTATTCGGGGTGGATGTCGAAAGCATCATGAGCGGTGAAATCCCGCTGAGCCAGGACGTGAGCGGAAAGGTCATCAAGGATTACAACTTCCGCCAGCCGGACCGCTATCCGCGCTCCATGCAGCGGGAGCTCTGCATCCTTGGCGATGACATCTGCAAGCTGATGAACCGGGAATGCACCGCGCTTTTGAACGGCCGCTGCGAGTTTTCCGTGGAGGCCGTGGACCAGCTGGCGAACATCGAGTTCCTGCGCACCATACCCCAGAACTGTTTCTTCTATGACTTCGATTTCGGCGCGGGCGGTTTCACGGTCGAATTTGACCCGCAGCTTGCAAAGGCGCTCTTGAAGCAGGATTTCTCGCGCCACGGCAGTATCACGGAGTTTGACCTTGCGGTCTTTAAGGAATACTTCCTGAAACTGGTCTGCGACGTGCTTACGGAGAAAATCGCGGGGCGCACCGGCGGGAAGGTCGCGGGTGAAAAGTTCTCGCTGGAGAAGGCGAGCGCGGCGGAGAATGCGAACCAATCGAGGCAGGAAGAGGGTCGCATGATGATCCTCCTGACCCTGCTCGGAAAGGTCGAATCTGACGGGGTGTCTGGCG
>CADBRC010000250.1 GCA_902796985.1 uncultured Spirochaetaceae bacterium | reverse complement strand
TCGTCTGCAAGGTTTCAGACATACTGTCCTCCTAAAATTGATGTTGAGGAGAATATATCACTGAATATGGCACCCGCGATGTAGCGAATTCACAATCGACAAAAATTTTTGCCCAAGCACCCCCGTCAAATGCTCAGGCATTTGGCCGCGTGAAGCTTAAGCATCTGGTAACGTGAAGCTTAAGCATCTGGTAACGTGAAGCTCAAGCTTCACGTTACCTAATCAATGAGAAAATGTAGCCAGCGATTTCAAATTCTGACCAATTCAGACACGGCGGCAACCCCCTTCCATTCTATGACTTGCAGATTGCGGCGACGGCCATAGCCAACGGCATGGTGCTGGTCACGCACAGCACGGCGGACTTCGAGCCCATGCAGGAGAAGTCCTTCCTCCGCATGGAGGACTGGATGGAAACGGAAACAGCCTAACGCAGGCAGAAAAATGGCGGCCCGACTGGCGGCCGAGCGCAGGCAAAAAAAATCCGGGCAGGATACCCCACCCGGATGTGTTCGTTTTGCGTCCAGCCTGTCGGCGGTTTAATCCGCCGGAACGGCTTCAAAAGCCCGCTTTACTCCGTGACCGGATTGTTGCGGAAGTCGTAGCCGATCTTGTAGAGCCGCTGGCCCTTGAAGAAGTCGTCGGTCAGCTTGACGATGACTCCGTTCAGAATCAGCAGGCTGACGATGTTGGGCAGGGCCATGAGGCCGTTGAAGATGTCGGCAATCGTCCAGACCGCGCTTATCGTCATGTAGGGACCGATGAAGACCGCGGCGATGTAGAGCCAGCGGTAGACCTTGACCGGGGTCATGTTGCCCTTGGACAGGTACTCGATGCAGCGCTCGCTGTAGTAGTCCCAGCCGAGGATCGTCGTAAAGGCGAAGAGGATAAGGCAGATCATCAGCAGGAAGGAGATGGCCACCTGCGGAACGCGGGGCAGCAGCATCTGGAAGGCGGCGTTCGTAATGCCGAATCCTGAGAAACCGAGCTCGGGCTTCCACGCGCCGGACATGACGATGACCAGGCCCGTTATGGAACAGATGACGATGGTGTCAAAGAAGGTTCCCGTCATGGAGATGATTCCCTGCTGAACGGCATGGTCAACCTTCGCAGTGGAGGCCGCAATCGGTGCGGAACCGAGACCCGCCTCGTTGGAGAAGATGCCGCGGGCTATTCCCTTCTGCATGGCGACGAACATCGCGCCGATCACACCGCCTGAGACAGCCTTGAAGCCGAAGGCACCCTGGAAGATCTGCTCGAAGGCATCGAGGATCCTGGAAGCGTTGCAGAGGATTGCAAACATGCCCAGTACAAAGTAGATGACCGCCATGACCGGGACGATGACGGAGGCGACGGAGGAAATGCGCTTGAGGCCGCCGATGATGACGAGGGCGACGATGACCGCAAGGATGAAGGAGGCCACGATGACGACCGTGGAATACGTTCCGATTCCGCCGATCGTGACGCTGGCAAGGGCGGCACCGCCTGCGGCTGTCTTGGAGAAGGTCTCCACCGCGCTCGTGATGGAGTTGACCTGGCTGAAGGTTCCGATTCCGAAGAGACCGACCATCGTGCCGAAAATCGCGAACAGGACGGCAAGCAGCTTGCCAAGGGCAGGCCACTTCTCGCCGACTCCCTTCTCGCAGGTGTAGAAGGGGCCGCCGAGGATGTGCCCGTCGGACTTTACCTCGCGGTAGTGGATTGCAAGGAGGCACTCCGCGTACTTGGTCGCCATGCCCAGGAGGGCCGCCAGCCACATCCAGAAGAGGGCACCGGGACCGCCGAGACCGATTGCAGTCGCAACACCGACGATGTTGCCCGTTCCGATCGTTGCGGACAGGGCCGTGCAGAGGGCCTTGAAGGAAGACAGCTCCCCGCCTTCCTTGTCCTCAGACTTGCGGAAGATGGAGGAGAGGGCGAACTTGAGCTGCGAGAACTGCACGCCGTTCAGACGGACGGTCAGGAAGATGCCCGTAGCCAGAATCAGGATGATGAGCGGGAGGCCCCAGACGAAGTCGTCTATGGCACCGAGAACATTGTTAATCGTAGACCACATAGTAAAGTCCTTTTTAATAAAATATGCAGTGATTATACAGTTTTATGCATATTTATACAATAGTCGGGCCGGCCCTATCTATTTTCCCCGACTTGTTGTATAATGAAAATATGGCGAGTTCTTCCGTTGACAACGCACCGGCCCCGCGCGGCACGCCCCTCCTGCAGGTCAGCCACCTCAAGACCTACTTCGACAAGGGGAGGTTTCATGCGGTGGACGACATCAGCTTTGACATCTACAAGGGAGAGGTGTTCGGCCTGGTCGGAGAATCAGGATGCGGCAAGACGACGACGGGCCGTTCCATCATCGGCCTGTACGACATAACGGGAGGGAGCGTCAGCTTTGACGGCAAGCTGCTCCGGGCGGGAACGCTGGACTACAGGAAGGCCATCCGCGCAGCAAAGGCGGAATACAAGCATCAGGGCATCTCCAGACTGGAGCTGGACCGCGCCATCCGCGAGAATACGGAGAAAATCCGCGAGGCAGAATCCCTCCGCCGCAAGATGAGGTTCGACACCAAGATACAGATGATTTACCAGGACCCCGCCTCGTCGCTCGACCCCCGCATGACGGTCCGTGAGATAATCGGCGAAGGGCTCAGGATACGGGGCGTGAAGGACGAGCGGCAGATAGGCATGGCTGTCGCCAAGGCCCTGGTCCGCGTCGGCCTCCTCAGCGAGTACGCCGACCGCTATCCCCACGAGTTCTCCGGCGGACAGCGGCAGAGGATCGGGATAGCCCGTGCCATCATCATGGAACCCTCGCTGATTATTGCCGACGAGCCGATTTCCGCGCTGGACGTGTCCATCAAGGCGCAGGTGATAAACCTGCTGAACGACCTCCGCCGCGACCTGGGGCTGACCGTTCTCTTCATCGCCCACGACCTTTCCGTCGTCAAGTACTTCTGCGACCGCATCGCCGTCATGTACCGGGGCAAAATCGTGGAGCTGGCCCCGTCCGCCGAGCTGTTCGCCCGGCCCCTGCACCCCTACACCCGCTCGCTGCTGTCTGCCGTCCCCCTCCCCGACCCGCACTACGAGCGCAAGCGGGAGCGGACGGTCTACCTGCCGGAGGAAGCCCATGACTACCGCAGGGAAAAGCCCCTGATGCGGCAGCTCGCCCCCTCCCATTACGTCTGGTGCAACGGGGCCGAGGCCGCACGGTATAAGCGTGAACTGGAGGATTCCCCGCAGGATGCTGACGGGACGGAGTCAGGAAAGTGAGGCTGCCGTCCGTCCCCCGGAAGCGACTCCTGCTCCTTTCCGCTTTCCTGATTGCCCTCCTCGTCATGCGCTGGGAAAACTCCTCCCGTGCGGCGGCCGGTGACCCGCTCCCCACAGAGCGGGTATGGAGCGACGGCTTCTTCGTCTCTGCGGCCCTCTTTCTTTCCATCGGAATCCTCTCGCTCGTCGCCTCCTGGGGCGGGTTCGATACAATGAGGTACGGAGCGGGCTTTTTGACGGCCCGGTTCACAAGGCGGGACAGCGAATACAAAAGCTACTTCGACTACGTTCAGGCGAAAGCGAAGGAACGGGAGGAGCGGAAGGCAAGGAGCGATGCGCGTAACGGACTCCGCCCCCTGGACTTCATCATCGCGGGACTTGTCATGCTCGCCCTTTCCGCGGCCGCCATGTTCGTCCGCTAGCCGCCCGGCAGGAGGCCGAGACAGCCAGCCGAGACAGGCGGCCGCCCGCTACTATCCCTCCGGCCGCCGGCCGTGACAGCTTGCCCAATAGCCGGCATTGCTGTATAATGATAAAAATATCTGCTGGTAAGGAAGGTGTAAAAGTGGGCGTTCTTAAAGGTAGGCACGTCATTGAGCCGAGCGACCTGAGCGTGGGCGAGATTGAGGAAATCTGCTCGCTTGCCGAGAAAATCATTGTTGACCCTGTCTCTTTTCAGGACGTGTGCCGCGGGAAAATCCTCGCGACACTTTTTTTTGAGCCAAGCACGAGGACCCGCCTGTCATTCGAGGCGGCCATGCTGCACCTGGGCGGCACGGTGGAGGGCTTCGCCGATGCGAGCTACACCTCGGCGACCAAGGGCGAGACGCTGGCGGACACAATCCGCGTCGTCAGCTCCTACGTCGATGTCATCGCAATGCGCAGCCCCAAGGAGGGAGCGGCCCTGCTCGCGTCCAAATACAGCACCGTCCCCATCATCAACGCGGGTGACGGCGGCCACTACCACCCGACCCAGACCCTGACCGACCTGATGACCATCAGGATGCTGCGCGGCGGCTTTGAGAACCACACGGTCTGCTTCTGCGGCGACCTCAAGTTCGGCCGCACCGTCCACTCGCTCGCCCAGGCGATGAGCCGCTACAAGGGCAACAACTTCATCTTCGTCAGCCCCAAGGAGCTCCGCGCCCCGGAATACATCACCAAGGACATACTGGAGCCCGCCGGAATCAAATACACGGAGGTAGAGCGGCTTGAAGACGCGATAGGCGAAGCGGACATCCTCTACATGACCCGCGTCCAGAAGGAGCGCTTCTTCAACGAGCAGGACTACATCCGCCTCAAGGACAGCTACATACTGGACACCGAGAAGATGAAGATGGCCCGCAAGGACATGATTGTCCTGCACCCCCTCCCCCGCGTCAACGAGATCGCGCCCGAGGTGGATGACGATCCCCGTGCCGCATACTTCAAGCAGGTTCGCTTCGGCATGTATGCCCGCATGGCCCTCATGTCCAAGCTCACCGGCAGTCTGTAGACTATTCTGAACAGGCCGTTTCAAAAGTCCAGAACGGGCGTTTGAAACGGGCCCTGACGCTTTTTCCATCAAATTTGAGTCATAATGACGCATATTTCTTAAATTACATTCTAAATTTTTCGTAAAACTATTCATTTAGGTAGGTGACAAACTGGCAAAACGGGTTTATAGTTTTTGTAATGTTTTTTAAGGAGGTCATTAAAATGACTAAGTTTGTGAAAAAATCAATTGTTTTTGCCGCGCTGCTTGCCGCAGTCACCTTCGCCGCTTCCGCCTTTGACGGATCCGTTGAGCAGTGCATTGACCTTGGCTCAATCTCACGGTCCGATTTCAATGCCGAATGCGGAACGTCTACTTTTTCCAACGAGATGTACGGGCTTCTTTCGGACTACTTCGCCAACCAGGGCGGAGCCGTTGACACCTTCTTCCCCATCACCCCTCAGAACCTGGACTCCGAGGACAAGGATCTCTGCAGCGGAACGGATGCATTCTTGAGGAACAACTACAGGATAAAGAAGGGCTCCACCTACATGACGATCGTTGTCCGCGGAGCGACGGACACGGGCGCGGACGGATGGTGCGTCGTATCCAACTTCGACAACAGCGGCAGCGTGAACTACATGTACTACTTTAACGTAGCATTCTAAAAAACGCATGTTAAAGACCGTGGGGAAACGTGAGATGTCATCCCGCTTTCCTCACGGCTATTTTTTTACCAGGAGACAAAGATGGGATTTTTTGGTTTGTCCGACGCGGGCAACATGGGCTTCGCGAGCGTGAAGAACACGCAGAACTTCACGGACGCACAGCTTTTTGAAAAGCTCTCCGCCGTCAAGGTGAGCTTCGGCACGGCACAGATGGGCGACATCAAGGGCACGCCCGCCGTCATGTACAAGAACGCCACCCCCGAGTTCGATATTTTTGCCAGGGTCCACAAAGGCAACGTCATAATGGGGAAGATCGGGGCGGACGGCGTGAGCAGCGCGGCGACCGCGCTCAACATGGGCCTGAACATGTTCCTTGAGCGCTCGGACGAAAACTCGTCCGCCGCGGACAGGTACGTGGACGAGCTTTTGTCCGTCGTCAAGAAGCTTGAGGCCGGAGAGGAAGTGACGGAGACCTCAGCCGCGAAGACAAAGGAGACGGTGGGGGACGGCATAGCCCTTTACATGAAGCAGAAGTGGATTTCCATAAAGCCAAAGCTCGACATCTTCGACAAGGACGAGAAGACCGTCTACCACATCGAGGGAGACATCACCCGGCTCAACTTTTCCATCCAGAGGGAAGGGACCGAGGTGCTCAAGCTCAAGAAGAAGCTTGTCGCCATCATGCCCGAATATACGATTCTCCAGGGCAACACGGAAATCGCGAAAATCAAGAAGAAGCTCAAGCTGACCAAGCCGGAGCTGAACGGAACGGTGAACGGCAAGGAACTGAAGATAGCCGGCAACATAATGGGATTCGACTTCGACATCCAGGTAGGAGGAGAAACCATCGGGCATGTGGACACGGACAAGTCGTTCTGGGGCGACTGCTACCGCATCCGCGTGTTTGACGAGAGCCAGCAGGACATCGTCGCCGCACTGGCAATCATCTGCGACAACGTGTCCGATCAGGAAACTTCGGGCTAAAAGCATACACGCAAAACTGGTGCGGCAGTTCCGCACCAGTTTTTTTGCCCTGCGGGGCAACCGCGCACGCAAGCAAAATCAAAAAGTCTTTGAAATTTTAGAAGTTGTGGGGGAGAAAACATGGCAGATTCCGACAACGGCAAGAAAAAGAGCATCATCTTTCGTATATTCAAGATAGCCGCGATATCATTCGTCTTATTCTTTGTGCCCGGCAGTTTCCTATATGCAGACAGCGTCGAATACATCTCCAAGCAGGAGCAGATGATGGCATCGCGCGAAGCGGACATGCTGATAGACGACCTGCTGGATTTGCTTTTCGACTGGTACGGCCTTCTTCCGGACGACGATGACGACGACTGGTATTTCATGGACGACGACTATTACGACGGCTATGACTGCGACGACTACGACCCGGACGACTTCTACGGCTATGACGACTGGGACTGGGACGACTACGACTGCGACGACGAAGGCTGGGCCGGATACGACTGGGACGACCTGCTGGACGACGTGATCGACGACATATTCGACTGGGACGACGACGATTACTATGCGTACGACGACGATGACGATTACTACGGTTACGATGATGACGACGACTGGGGTCCCACAAAGCCGGACAGCAAGAAAAAGAAGGACGATAAGAAGAATAAGAAAGACGACACCAAGCCCCAGCCGAACATCAATGTGCCCGGCTCGGAGAAGCGCAAACGCTTCATTGCCCAGGCCAACGGCTTCATGGGTACCCCTTATGTATATGGAGGTGCCAGCCATTCTGGAGTTGACTGCTCGGGCCTCGTATACTGCGCCGCAAAAGAGGCGGGCATCGGAACCCTGCCGCGCAGCTCCAAGTCCCTGTACAACATGGCAAAGAGAATAGACAGGAACGCCGCGAAGGCGGGCGACCTGATTTTCTTTGCGACCGGCTCATCGATCAGCCATGTCGCCATCTACGTGGGGAACAACCAGATTCTCCATGCGGTCAGCGACGGCCCCAGGACCGGGGTCATGGTCTCCAAGCTGACCGAGAACTACTGGAAGAACCATTACTACGCCTCGGGCCGGATTTTTGACGACTAGACCGTAGGTCTACATGCTATTGCATTAAGTTATCACATTAAGAAGGAGTTTATATGAGCAAGAAAAAGATTATAGGTATTGCGGCCGGCGCGGCAGTCGTGCTGGTCCTTGGCATCATGTTCATGGGCGGAGACAGTTCCGCAAGCCCCTCACAGGACAGCACGCCTGCCGTGGCAGAGGAGAAGGGGGACACCAGGAGCGCGAATAATGACGGAGGGGCATCCCAGGGAGAGCAGAATGGCGGGATGAAGATGAAGTCCAGCGGCAAGGTCGTCTCCCGCGCCGACGGAAGCGTCTTCGTTATGGGAAGCTGCAGGGTCGCCGCACCAAGTGCGGATGCTCCCCGCTATTCTGCCAGCCTGAAGGCCTCAGAACTGCCCCCGAAGGTTGACCTGCGTAAGTTCATGCCCCCCGTTGAGGATCAGGGACAGGTCGGATCCTGTACGGCGAACGCCACGGCGGGAGCCTACGAATACCTGCTGAGACGCAACCAGGGGGTTGACGACTACGATATCAGCCGTCTCTTCCTCTACTACAACGCCCGTGTCATGGAAAACTGCGCGGACCGGGATTCCGGCGCGATAATCGGCGATGTATTCAAATCCCTCAACCAGCAGGGCGTCTGCAGCGAGGAAACATGGCCTTATATCGAATCCAAGTTCAAGGACAAGCCCAGCCGGGAAGCATACGAGGAGGCTACTAAGAACAAGATATCAAAATACGAGTGCGTAGGCCGCGACCTCAACGCATGGAAGAGCGCGCTCGCCGAGGGCTACCCCATCGTTTTCGGCGTCCAGACATTCCCGTCATTCCAGAACCCGCGCAACGGGCACATCTCCATGCCCGGGAGCAATGAGCAGAACACGGGCGGTCACGCTATGTGCTGCGTGGGCTACTCAGACCCCGACAGGGTTTTCATCGTGCGCAACTCCTGGGGACACCAGTGGGGCGACGGCGGCTACTGCTATATACCCTATGACTATATCATGAGCCCCCAGTATAACTGCGGGGACTGCTGGGTCATGTACGATGTCAACCCCATCAGGCAGGAGGATGCCGAGGAGGCCTGGGATGACAGCACCGAGTCCATCTTCGTGGACATGGCGAACGAGTTCTCCGACATGTCCGACGAAGACTGGCTTGCCATGTGCAACGAGCTCGGCGACTACGACATCGTGTACCGTCTGGGCGCGCTCTACAACATCGCCTGCTGGGGCGACGAGGAAGTGTCCCCCGAGGAGTCAAAGGTTGCCCTGGACAAGCTCAAGAAAATCCTCATCATGTTCGGCCTGGAGTACTCGCCCAAGAAGGTCATGAAGCACTGCGAGAACATCTGGGTCAACGAATCCGACGACTTCTTCGACAACACCGTGGCCATCCTGAGCAAATACCTCTCCGAGGGAGCGCGCGCCACGATCGCCGCCGACATGCTGGAGATATGCAGCGCGGACGATGACGCCGCGGACGACGAGCGCGACATCATCCTGGGACTCGTCGGCGACTGGCTCAACGATGACCTGATCCTCGCCTACTATGCCGACTACCTTGACGAAGACGACTACGACGACTACGACTACTACGACGACGAGGACGACTACTATTACGACGATGACTATGAGTATGACTTCGACTACGGCTATGACGATGACTACGACTACAGCTACGTCGATTACGACGATGATGACTACGACTACGACTATTATTAATCGATAGCAAGTAGCGCAGGGCAAGCGGGGTGGAACTCGCCCCGTTTTGCCCGCCCCGGCCCGGCAGCCCTGCCGCCGGGGCATCATGTCGAAACATACGGAATACTTCAAGGACAACCGCCGCATCTATTCCCGGGCGGACAACGAGATCGCGCATCACACGGTCATCAGGGAATACAAATACAGCTAGGAGAGAGGATTCCATGAAAGACGCATTCAAGGCAGTTCTCAGCTTCATACTGAAGATACTGAACGCTGTCAAGACAGTTCTCGTCTTCTTGTTCTGCCACCCCTTGCTGGGCGGCATAGTGTTCGGGCCTGTGCTCATCTTCGGCATCGCGCTCGTGGCAACTTCATCAGAAGGCAATCCCTATGAAACTGTCGCGGAGCAGGATACTCCTGTACAAGAAGCTCCGGCGCCAGAAACTCCGGCAAGGAGCTTCGCCCGAGACGGCGACGGCCTGTACGAGTGGACGGGCGGTTTTGTCCTGGACGCGGCGGGGATGCTGTCCGCCGGGCAGAACGAGGAGCTTTCGGGATACCTACTGGAGCTGAACGACACGACGGGCGTGCAGATAGCCGTGCTGACCCTTCAGACGACGGGCCGCGAGCCGATACACGACTTTGCCGTGCGCCAGTTTGAAAAGTGGCAGCTGGGACAGAAAGGAATAGACAACGGGGCGCTGCTCACGATCGCGCTCGCCGACCGCAAGACGGACATCACGACCGGCGACGGGATAGAAGGGGTGCTGACGGACATCCTCTGCAAGACGATTTTGGATAACGTCATAGCCCCCGCCTTCCGAGAAGAAAAGTATGGGGAAGGCATCATCGGCGCGGTGCATGCCATGGCGGACACCATCACCCGGGACAACTCGCTCGTCACGGAGGATACGACCCCTGGAGCAGAAGATGAAATCTCCCGGGCAGAGCCCGCAGCCGAAGCAAAAACGGACGACGACTGGGTGGAGTTTTTAATATATGTCGCAATACTCATACTATTCGTCCTCTATGCTGTCATTAAGAAACATTTCGGCTGGGGTAGAAGCTCATATCGTTCCGGCGGTGGCTCATCCCGCTCTGGCGGGGGCGGTCACACGTCAGGCGGCGGTGCGAGCAGCGGCTGGTAGGCCCCGGGCAGCCGCCGGCATGAGGGCGGCCGCCTGACCATGAGGATAGTATTGAGCACCTCTAAAAATCGCCTTTGGCGGTTTTTAGAGGTTTGCCGACGAGTCGTAAGTCGCTATAATAGCGCGACTTACGACATCGCATTTGCCTTGGAGCTGCGCTGGCAGTTCCAGAGTTACCTCGAAAAACTGATGTTTTTCGAGGTTCCCTATTTTATATCGGCATGAAGGAGAAAGGTATATGTTTGGTTCCAAGAAGGAAAAGAAAAAGAGGGGCTGCCTTTTCAGACTGGTGAAACTGGTGGTACTCGTTTGTGTCGGATTCTTTTTCCTCGACATTTTCCTGGACGTCATGCTGGACGACACGGAATACATCTCGGAGGAGGAGCGGACGTCGGAAGCGGATGTGGAGGACGTGGAGCTTGAGGAAATGCTGGACATCTTCTTCGACTGGTACGGCTACCTTCCCGACGACGAGGAGGAGCTCTACCACTTCATGGAAGAAGAGGAGTATGCGGGCTACGACTACGACGACTACGAGGACGACGAGGAGTATGAGAGCGACGACAGTTCGTCCGGCGGCGG
>CADBRC010000249.1 GCA_902796985.1 uncultured Spirochaetaceae bacterium | reverse complement strand
GTTAAGCGCATTGTACAGGTCCAGCCGCCACCATGCGCTCTGCCGGTTGGCCTGACCGAAGACGGCCTTGAACAGCCTGTCTTTGTAGAGACGGTTTGTTACCGTTCCTGCCGGGGACGAAGCCCCGGAACCATTCTTCTTTCCCATACCTTTCTCCTTCTGAAAGTTGTTGTTCGGACAGTAAGCCAGCGACCTGCCGGATCAGGCAGCACGCCCGCCCGCAGGTCGTCGGTATATACATCTGTCTCTGACTGACATGTTTTGCAACTTCGCCGGGATTTTTTTTGAAAAAAATGGCTAAGAAGGAAGCGGTTCAGAACCGTCCCAGGCCCTCAGTGCCGCTTTCTTCATAAAATCCCGTTATTGGCTGAGCATTTGAGACTCACCTGTTTATATAACCCGTGTATTAAAAGCATCGCGACCTTCGCCATCATCGACAAGATGATTGACGTGGGCTGGGTATTTGACTAAAATATCTTTTGAAAGAAAGCCCTCCGTTCTGGACGGAGGCAGGGGCATCTTGGGGAGCCGTTCCACGGCGGCATATATGACTATTAAACGACACGGACAGCACAGACGAAAATAAAGGCAGGAGGCAGTGGATGAGAGGGAAACATTTTCTTGTGTTGACGGTCATGCTTGCAATCGCGATCCCGCTCGCGGCAAAAGGTTCACAGAAGATAACACCGGGACAGTATGTGTACGAGGACGGGAAACTCTACATGCGCACGACGCAGCTCGTAAAGTTCGACCACCCTTACGCGCCCCGCGTCCAGCCACTCGCCCACATCGGGCTTGCGACCTGCTGCATCACATCAATCATGACGAACGCTGCGGGCAAGTGGCAGGTCACCTTCCGCGTCGAGGCCGAAAGCGGCAGTTATGACGTCGCCTTCCAGCTGTCCCCCGGCGACGAGTGGCTGCTCTACGCCGTCGACCCGCTGATTATGGGGCAGCCCGGACAGCCGCTCGTGCTGAAGGTCCTGTCCATCAAAAACAACGAGGTGGAGGTCACCGTCATCTCAGGGCCGTCCAAATGACCGACTGACATACGCAACGAGCTCATGCTGTCTGACAAGGAAGCCCGAGCGGCTTTATGCCAGCACCGGCTTTGGAGCGGAGGCGACGAGTGCGCGGATATCCTCGATGGACAGGCCGGTTATCTGGGCTATCTGTTCATGAGTTCCAAGCCCCATCCTGAGCATGTTCCGGGCGGCTTCCTGCTTGCCGTCAGAGACTCCATCAAGATAGCCCTGTTCGATGGTAAAATTCACGGAAATTTCTGCCAACGCACTAAAATTCCGTGCGTTGTACTCTAGTTTTGGATTGAAAGCTGTGTTATTATAGGATGTGTTATTATAAGAAATGAAAATGCTGGAGGCTCATAATTGAAAAAGCTTTGTTGTCTTGTCCTGCTCTGCCTTATGGCGGCGGGACTTTTCGCAAAAAGCGCGGGTAAGCTGTATGTCGGGTTCAACTACGACTGGGTGAGGGGAACCTTTATAAACACAGGCGACGATATACCAGTTCAGGGATGTGTGGAAAAGGACACGGCTGATGCCGCCCTGAAAAAAACAGAGGCTTCCGTCCGGAAGTATTTTGCCTCGAAAGGCATTGAGACCGGTGACTTTAATCCATACAGCAAAAAACGTAACTACCCCTTCTTTTACCTCGACAGGTCTTTGGAAGCCGGAACGGAAAGCAGCATAGCGTACAACTGGTCGGTACACCCCCATGTGCTTATGGTCACACTGTATTATCAGAATTCAGAGAACGAAGAATGTATCCAGAGGCAGCTCTGCCTGATTGCCGACCGAGTGACCAGTGCAGATGACCTTGAGAACATAACCACAAAATTCGCCAAGCAATTCCTGGATTATTGCCTTAGCCCGGCAGCAAACGCGAAAGCTTCCGCACGGCGGACACCGGAGCTGCTGGACGAGCGCTATGTCCCGGCATTGACGCCACAATCCATTGCCATAAGGGACGACTACTCCTTCGTGCTCAGTGCGATGGAGAGTGTGACTGACTATTCCGCTAGCTGGGAGCTGCGGCAGAACCTTGACTCAAAGCTTGGTG
>CADBRC010000248.1 GCA_902796985.1 uncultured Spirochaetaceae bacterium | reverse complement strand
TGTCCGCCTCGTCGATGATGATCACCGAATCCTTCTGGCAGGTGGAGAGCAGGCAGTTGAGCCGATTAAATACGACCATGCCGTTCTCCGTCAGCTCGCTCTCGTTCTTGAAGATGAGCACTTTCCTGCCCGACTCGTGCGAGAGCGTCCTCGCCAGCTGAGTCTTGCCGGTACCGGGCTTGCCGTGCAGCAGGATGGAGACGGGCTCGTCGCTTTCCAGCAGGCGGCGCATTATCTTCACCGAGTTCCCGTCCACGTTGAAAGACTCCACGTTGTAGCAGCTGACGATGTCGGCCTCCTTCACCAGATCGTAAAAGAAGGGCTGCATGGACTGTGCATCAACACATTCGGCGAAATCCCCATCCAAAAGTCCTTCATCATCCAGCAGGCCCATCAGGCGGAGCCGCCCCCTCTCGTTGACAAGCCCCTTATACATGCTGTCTCCCATCCCAAGGATGTCCTGGAACACCTCATGTATCTGGGAAAACTCCAGTTGCGAGGTAAAGCTGTCCCTGAGGGATCTGCATGAGTACACGCGGTATTGAAGCGTAAGGAGGCGGGCCTCGTCTTCGGTGAGCGACATGGACTTGACGGCGAAGTCAAGCACGCTGGCATCCTCCAGAGCCTTTTTGAGCCTGCCGTTCTTGGGCAGACAGAACTTTTCGACAAGCTCCTTGAGGCTTTCAGACATAGAACATTTCGGCGCCTTGCTGAACAGGATACGGACAAGGTTTACACTCATGCTGGTAAAAGGATAGTCATCACCCATCCAGCGCTCTAAGCGGGAATCCACCTTGTAGGCCACAGGAATGTTTGAATAGCCGATGCAGATTGCCTCACCGTCCGCATCCTTGCATGTAACCGGCTGAAGTACCCCCTGCCGGACGGCCTTGTCAACGGCATCCTGCAGATAGACGGAAAGCGCTTCCTGAACATCAAGGTTTTCGCTCAGCTCCAGGAACATCTTGACAGAATAGGATTCAATGTCGGGCGTTTCGGACTTAGACTTCCAGTTCAGCAGTTCATGCAGGTAAAAAGCCAGCACCCGACATTCCTTCATGCTCTTGAATTTCATGCTTCCACCCCTGTACCTGTTGTTCCTACGAATCCTTCTTATCATATGCAGCCTCCTTATTTTCGTATTCAAAAATCAGCTAAAGTTCTATTATGCCGTACGCCACGATCATTTTGACAATGGCAAACGACACAGACAGCATCACAACCTTGTTGCTTCCTGTTGCTTCCTTCCCTTTTCATGTCAAAGATCTGGGGACGCTTCCAGAAGCTCAAACGAACTCCCGAAAGCAATTCCCTATGCCAGCAAAAGAACCCTGAAGCTGCGCTGGCAGTTCCAGAGCTACCTCGAAAAACCGAAGTTTTTCGAGGCTCCCAAAATAAACAGAGACAGTGTCAAATGTACTATTGGAAATCAGACGGCAGGTTAGATTTTCAAACCACCGTTCATGAAGACAAAACCATTGATTGATGTATTCAAAAGAGAATCATTCTGTGTGTGTAGATAATGGTGAAATTTGCCCATCATATTTCAAGCATATCTATACAATCTATTTTAGTCAAGAGGCGGGGACAATTCCCTCTCGTTCCAGCAGCTCTATCGCCGCCGCGGCGCGCGCATCCTTGTCCTCAAGCTCGGGGAGCCAGCGGATGTCCACGCCCTTGCGCTCCATGCCCCGGAACCAGGTCTCCTGCCGCTTGGCAAAGCGGTGTATTGCATGCTCCAGCTGCGAAAACAGTTCCTCGCGGCTGGGAATCTTTCCTTCCAGGTACTCGCTCACAAAGCGGTACTCCAGCCCCAGCCGTTCCATCCGCTCCCAGCTGTAGCCCTGCCGGTGCAGGCCATCGACTTCCTCAATCATGCCGCCGTCAAGCCGCTCGGCGAGCCGCTTCGTTATGTTGGCGCGGAGCTTCTCGCGGGGGAGCGTCGTCCCGATGACGAGCGGCCTCACGCCATGCCGCTCCGCCTCGGTTCCGCTCTGAGCCTTGAGCGCACGGTATTCCTCGCTCTGCATGTAGCTCTGGATCTCTATCGCGTGGATCGCCCGGTCCCGCTCCTGCAAGTCGCTCGTATTGTGCAGGTCGGGCTTTATGCGGCGAAGCTCATCTGCAAGTTCCTCAAGGCTCATCGCCTCCAGACGGGCACGGAGGGCAGGGTTCTCCGGCACCTCCACCAGCTCGTAGCCGCGGACAACGGAGTCCACGTACATACCTGTCCCCCCGACGATGAAGGGCATCATGCCCTGCGGGCGCATGGAGTCGAAAACCGAATAGAAATCCTTCTGAAAGTCATAGACGCTGTACTCGTCTGCGAGCGTCACGATGTCGATGAGGTGGTAGGGGATCTGCCGTCCTTCGAACGTATATTCGGCAAGGTCTTTGCCGCTGCCGATGTCCAGGCCCTTGTAGACCTGACGGCTGTCCGCCGAGATGATGTCCCAGCCGAAGTGGCCGGCCACCCGCACCCCTATCGCGGTCTTGCCGACGGCGGTAGGGCCCAGGAGGACGACCGTGTTGTATGCTAGAGTACCCTGCATATCGCGCACTTGAGGTATTCGCTCTTGGGGTATCCCATCAGGATGGGATGGTCAGGGGCGGCACCGCGCTTCTCCAGCACCTGCAAGCGTCGGTGGCTGTCCGTCGCCGCATGGGTC
>CADBRC010000247.1 GCA_902796985.1 uncultured Spirochaetaceae bacterium | reverse complement strand
GTGGAACTAGGTTTTTTTTGTGTCAGGCAAAATCCTTTCTGCCTGTTTTGCAAAAGATTGCATCTGCATTACAAGGCTACATCTGCAATCCTTTACAATGAAATCTCCTGTCTGTTGTCTTCTAGGAAGTTGAGCAGTCATAGAGTTTCATATATATGTTCGTATTGAATGTATAAAAACTTTAGCATAAAAAAGAAAAAAAAGCAAATTTTTTATATTTTTTTTTCGCATCCTTTTTTCAGCCCGCCCCGCCCCCTGCACAAAGTCCCGTATTGTGATATAATGGACCCGTTCGGAAACTGCACAGGCAGGGAAGCTGCTGGCGTTGCCCAAGCCGGATTCCGAACAGGTTTTATCGGGATGCAGGAAAGGAGGAACGCATGAATCTGGAAGTCCCAAGCTCCGAGCTTTTCGAGAAGCTGCCCCAGCTCTACCAGTCGGGGGTCACGGAGTTTTACGTCCATGACCGGAAGCTTGCTGCCGACAGGAAGGCACTGCTCTCGCTGGCCGACCTGGTCGCAGACAAGTGCCCGGACCTCTTTCTCTCCTTGCCCGTAGAGGCACGGCTCATCGACATGCCCCTGCTGGAAAAGCTCTCGGACCTGTACGTCTCCATTGAGATTCCCCTTGAAGGGGAGACAAAGGGCGGAAGCCTGGGCCTGGACAAAAAGCTCTACAAGAGCAAGGCGGACATCCTGAACCGGTCCGGCCTGGTGTTCGGCTTCACGATGGCCTGGGGAGTACAGGAGGGCGACAGTTTCCGTGCCTTCCGCGACAGACTGGACTTCGCGGCGAGCCTCTATCCCAACCACATAGACTTCCCCCAGTTCGAACAAAAGGAAGAAGCCCGCCCCACGGGAACATATTCGTCCAAGGACCTGGATTTCTCCCGTACCATGGCATTCGCGTGCAGAACATTCTACACGGCGGGCAGGGCAGTTCCCTGGTTCAATCAGATAGTCCAGGCGCTCAAAATCACCCCGTCCACCCTCTTCGCCGATGCGGATGAGTGGCAGCAGTGCAACAACTGCTCGTATTATACGGAGTTCGTGCCGGAGGATGCAGAACACAAGGATCTGGAGCGGATGCAGCTGGCCTTTCTCCGGGAGAAGTTCGAGGAGAAACACAAGAGCCAGCTCTGGCCGGCAGCCGAGGACCTGATACGGCTCAACGGAGCCATGTCCCGCGTCGTCGAAGAAGGCGAAGAAAGCCAGATTGAGCTCACCTACAACCCGGACGACCTGCTTTCCCCTGAAGCAATGAACCTGTCCAGGTTCTGCGACAACGTGACCGGGGAGCCCTGCCTGGTCAGGGTGTTCGAGGGGAGGGACGGCCCCGATTACAAGATACTGTAACGGGACCGCAGGGACTGTCAGTATTTTTCCCCCGTGAACAGCTCGAACTGCTCGTAGCCCTGGAAGCGCAGCATGTCAAAGCCGTTGCAGACCTTGCATCCTATCGCGGAAGCCCGCTTCATGACCGGCGTGACGGCCGGAACATATACGATATCAAGGAGCATTTCCTTGCCGGTGAAGTCATAGAAAAAAATCGGGTCGTTGGCAGCTGAAGAAGGCTCCGAGGAGTTCATGCCGACGGAAGTCGTCTGGATTATCAGGTCGCTGTACTTTCTGAGCATCCGGGCCGCAGACTCCGAAGGCTCGCCGGGAAGGATCTCGGCCTCGAATCCATACCGCTCAGCCAGAGAGACAGCCTTGGAGAAAGTCCTGTTGAACACGCATGCTTTGGCTTTGAGCGATTTGACAGCCCATGCAACCGCTTTCGCGGCACCGCCCGCACCGATTATAGAGACTTTCCAGCCCCGCAGGTCCTTGGTCCCCGTAAACTTCAGCAGGGCTGCGGTGAAACCGGAGCCGTCGGTGTTGTAGGCCTTCCAGACTCCCGACTTCTTGACGAGCGTATTGCTGGAGCCAATTGCCTTGACCGTATCGTCCTGCTCGCTGACACACTCAAGAACCTTCTCCTTGTGGCATACCGTCACGGAAAGGCCGGTTATGCCGACAACATCTGCGAATTCTACCGCCTCCCTGACTTCCGGAGTCTTAATCGGAATGTAGACGGCGTTTATGTTGTGCCCCTCATAGCCGGAGTTATGCAGCTGGGGGCTGGAAGTTGCGTCAAGGGGCCATCCGGTTATGCCGAAGACTTTGGTATTCTCATTGACCGTCTTGAAATGATAGACATCGTTCAGAGTCTGGGGATCCAGGTGCCCCAGGTTGGCAATGCCCTCGTTCTTGTCCGAAGGCGAGCAGAAAGTCAGGTAATTCTTGAGCTTTGCGGCGAGCAGGCGTGACGGCAGGCCGAGCGGCCCCATTGCAATGAGGATGTGCTGGGTATCCTTAATCTTAGAAGCCTCCCTGAAAAGATCCGTCACGTCAGCAAGCGAGTGAGGCATGAAGGCAATCTTGGGAATCTCATAGCCGGATGTCCTCAGCTCCTCCAGTTTACGGGCAACGTTCTTTATGGGATCCTTCATGTTATGGACGCTGCGGACAATCCTGGTGCCGAATGCGAGCGCCGCATCCTGCAGGCTCGGGACATGGAAGTCCTCCTCAAAGTCCACGTAGGCGAAGTTTTTTGATTCATCGGAGTCGGCAAAAGAAAGGGCCCGGGCGAACATCACGGTCCTCGACCCCTCCCCCTCCACGTACTGGCCGCCGTCAATCGACCGGCGGATTGTCAAAAGACAGGGAATCCTCGCCAGCGCAGGGAAACGCCTCATCAGAAGACGCTCATCGGAGCTCAGGAAGTCAGCCCTCAGCTCCACCATGTCGATATAGGGCCGGTACTGCTCCAGAAGGGCAAGGTTCTCGCTCAGCGTGCTGCCCGTGAGCGTCATGCAAATCTTAGGTCGTTCCATCGTAGCTCCCGAGCCAGTTGCAAAAGTCGGTTACTTTTGCACTGGCTAACAAGAATCTCAGCGGTGCTACGCACCACTTGCGATTCTTGAGGTGAAT
>CADBRC010000246.1 GCA_902796985.1 uncultured Spirochaetaceae bacterium | reverse complement strand
GAACCGCAGCCCCAGATGAGGGTTTTGTTTTCAGCCAGCCCCTTGCCAAAGCCTATTCCCGGGTCCACGATGATTTTGCCGCGGGCTATTCCCGCTTCCTCTGCCAGTTTTGCCCGCTCCGTCAGGTAAGAGCTGACCTGGGCGAGTACGTCGTCATAGGAGGTCTGCTTCTGCATCGTCGAGGGAATGCCCCGCTTGTGCATCAGGATGACGGGAAGCCCCTTGTCTGCGGCAAACGCGGCAAGGGAGTCGTCGTCCTCAAGGGCTGAGACGTCGTTCACTATGTCTGCCCCCGCATTCCAGGCCGCCTCCATGACCGCCTTCTTCCTCGTGTCCACGGAGATTGCCACGCCGGAGCTTTTCCGTATCTGCTCGATGACCGGGATGACCCGCCGGATTTCCTCTTCCTCGCTTACGTATAAGGAGCCGGGTCTGGTGGACTCGCCTCCGATGTCTATGATGTCCGCCCCCTCGTCTGCAAGCTGCAGGGCGAGGTCCGCGCCACCCCTGCTGCCTCCGTAGAAGCTGTCCGGTGTCGCGTTGACTATACCCATGATGAGCGCGGGGCGGGGGCTGGAAATTTCCCTGTCCGCGAGCCTCAGTGTTTTCATTTGGATCCCTCCAGCAGTTTCAGTGCCATGTCTGCTATGTCTTTAGGGCTCAGCCCGGCCTCTTCCAGTATCTGCTCCCTGTTTCCGTTGCTCAGGAAGTGGTCGGGGAATGAGAGGATTCCCGTCGCCGCACTGTTCCCCTTCCGGCTGGCCCTTCGGATCAGCCGTTCCAGGTACTCCGCCATGCCGCCGACGTGCACCCCGTCTTCTATGAGGACCACCGCTGCGTATTTGTCCGCTATGGAGATGAAGTAGCTCTCGTCAAAGGGCTTGAGAAAGCGGAGCACGTATATGTCTGCGCCGGAGTCCTTCAGCAGGAGCTGCCGTGCCGCCGTCAATGTCTCGCTGTACATGCTGCCGGTACAGACAAGCAGTATGTCGGACGGCTTCCTGTTTTTCCGGCTGGGCTTGGCGGGTATCCTGTCTGCGTTCTTCTTGTCTTCCAGCGCTGCACTGAGGGCGGGGGCAAAGTCTGAGCTTTTTATCAGCAGTCCGCGACCGCTCATGACGGGCTTGGTGAATGCCGGAATTTCCGAGGGACAGGACATCTTGGGCCAGCGTATCGCAACGGGCCCGTCGGCCTCGCTTACTGCCCAGTCCAGGCACAGCTCCATGTCCTTCTCGCTTGAAACGGTGAGGAGCGTCATGTTGGGGATGGGACGGAGGAGGGCTATGTCGAAGATGCCCTGATGGGTCTCTCCGTCCGCCGGGACCGCGCCCGCCCGGTCAAAGACCATGACGACGTGCCGGTTCTGCAGGGCTATGTCTTCGATTATCTGGTCAACCGACCGCTGTATGAACGTGGAGTATATCGCGACGACGGGGACCATGCCGCCCGCCGCGAGGCCTCCTGCAAAGGTCACCGCGTGCTCTTCCGCAATCCCTACGTCAAAGAAGCGGCTCCGGTAACGGCGGGAGAACGTATCAAGGCCCGTTCCCTTGGACATGGCCGCCGTTATCGCACAGATCCTGGGATTCTCCGCAGCCATGGCAACGATTTTCCTGCTGAACACTTCGGTAAAGCTCAGCGTGTCGAACTTTTCTACGAGCCCGTCGCTGATGTTGAAGGGGCCTACCCCGTGGAAGGTAGACGGATCGTGCTCTGCCGGCCTGTAGCCCTTGCCCTTCTTGGTGATGACGTGTATGACGACCGGGCGGTTCATCTTTTTGGCCCGCCGGAACATCTGCTCCAGCTGCTGGATGTTGTGCCCGTTGAGGGGGCCGAGATACTCGAAGCCCAGGTCAATGAAGAGGTTGTTCGTCAGAAGGAGGCCTTTGAGCCCCCGCTTGAAGCGGTAGATGAACTTTCCCAGTTTCCTGTTGATGTAGGGAATGTCGTCTACCAGCCTGTCTATTTTGTAGCGGAAGTTCTGGTAACCGGCCGTCGAGGTCAGCTGGGAGAGGTAACGGGAGACGGACCCCGTGTTGGGGCTTATGGACATCTTGTTGTCGTTGACGACGACGATGAGGTTCTTTGCGAGCTGCCCGGCGTGGCTCAGGGCTTCGTATGCCATGCCGCCGGTCAGGGCTCCGTCCCCTATCACGGCGATAACCTTGTCTTCCTTTCCCTGAAGCCTCCATGCGGAGAGCAGGCCCAGGGCGGACGAGATGGAGGAGGAGGCATGCCCCGCGTCAAAGTAGTCATGGGGGCTTTCGCTGATTCTGGTGAAGCCCGATATGCCGTCTTTCTGCCGTATTGTCTGGAAAGAGGGGTATCGCCCCGTCAGGAGCTTGTGCGAGTAGCACTGGTGGCTTACGTCCCAGACTATTGCGTCCTGCGGGCTGCTGAATACCCGGTGCAGGGCGATGGTAAGCTCCACGGAGCCAAGATTGCTTGCAAGATGCCCGCCGTTTTTTCCGACCGTCTCTATAATGACAGCCCTAAGCTCCTTTGCGAGGAGTTTCAGGGCTGAGGAAGGCAGTTTTTTCAGGTCGTCGGGCGAATTGATGTTCTGCAGGAGCAATATGGTTCCTCACATACAAAAAAAGCCGGGAAATCCCCGGCCGCTTTGTCGGAAGCCATTCCGCGTTCCTCTCGGAAACAGGAAAGGACTTCCTTTTTTTAGGAGCAAAAACCGCTACAAGCTTACTTTGCTTTATGCCGATTCCGCCTAAGCATCTTCTTCCGCTTATGTGTCGCGATTTTTGCGCGCTTTC
>CADBRC010000245.1 GCA_902796985.1 uncultured Spirochaetaceae bacterium | reverse complement strand
GTCCCGCACGTGCCGCTGGATAAAGGCTTCGGTGACCTTCGCTGCGTGCTTTTTACATGAAAGGGCGGATACCAGGGCCTTGTAAAGTATCTGGCATTCCTCTATGTTTCGGAATTCCTCTATGTCCGTGCAGATTTCATAGAAGAAACAGGCTGTGGCAAGGGCCTCCTTCCTGGACAGGCTTTTTACCGGCAAAAGGCAATTTGTGTTCATGTTTGCTCTCATGGTCTCCTCCGTTCATCGAATCTGAACACAGGATAGCATCCGCCGGTGTCATTTAGTGATATTTCGAAAAAAAATTCTGGTAAGCTTGTCGCCTCCGTATGTTGAGAGCAATATCCTAAAGGCCGTACAGAACAAAGCAGCACATTCGTTTCCGGCTTCCCCCTAGCGGAAAACTGCCATTGGTTGTATACTGCATTCATGGACGACAGGATTCCGACAGTGGAGCAGGTCAAAAGGCTTCAGGCCTTGCAGGGGGTGGACGCGGGCCTTTTTACGCTGGCTGTGTTCTCGACCATCGAGGCATACTTCAGGGACACATTGGGCGACGACGTGGACCATACCACGAAATTCTATGAGCTGCTGGACATTTTCAGGCAACGCAATACCCGCCACGCCCCAAACGAATACAGACTCTTCCGCGACATCAGGCAGAACCAGAAGAGCACGAACCAGGTCCGCCACAACTTCGGCAACCTTTCGGTAGAGGAGGCAACCGGGGCGGCGTACCTGCTCAAGGAATTCGCGGACATGTTCTTTTTGCCGAACCAAGAGCAGATTGCTGTCCTGACGCGGGGGCTTGACACATGGAACGAGAGGAGAAGCCCCTCCGAGACCGCGATGGAACTGAAAAAAGCGAACCGCGAGATAGAGCGGCTTTCCGGTCTGAACGCCGACATGGCGGAGAAGGTCGCCCGGTTTGACGCAGCGCAGAAGGAGCTTGAGCGGCTTGAGTCCCAGCTGCGGGCAGTCCAGATAGACTACGAGCAGCAACTTGAGCGGAACAGAAAGGACAAAGAGAAGATAGACGAGCTGAGGCAGAAGAAGCACCTCTCGGAGGAGGAAAGTCGCAAGACGCAGAAGCAGTTGAGGGAACAGCTCGCACAGCTTTCAGACGCAAAAGCCTACATAGAGAACCTGAGCCGCATGGCAAGCTACACAAAGACCCGCTATGACTATGAGCAGGGCTTGGTTCGCCTGACAAGCGAACAGGAGGCCATCGTCAGTCAGGTGCATTTCTCCCGCGATTTTCTCGTCAAAGGCAGTGCGGGAACGGGAAAGTCACTCGTCCTCCTCAAGACGCTGGAGAAGCTGTTGATGGAAGGCGAGGGGCAGCTTTTCAAGGAGAAAAAATCTCTTGCACTCATAACCTTCAGCCGCAGCCTTGAGAAATACAACCGTTACGTAGCGAAGCTGATGGACATAAAAGCCTCGTCCGGCGCTGTCTGTGGGACGGATGATATGATACTGACTTCGGAAAGCTTCCTCGGCAGGATCCTCAAAGACGCTTTTCCCGGCTCGCGTCCCAGCTACAAGATTCAGAAATGCCTTGAGGACGAGCCGTGCGTCAAGGACAATCCTCTGGGCAGGGAAATCTGGACGGAACTGGAAAAGTTCATCATGCCGGGATTCATTTCTCGGAAGGAATACTGCGATGACGGTGTCAGCCGTACGGGAATGAAGAAAGCCCTGAACACGGGGCTGCGCGGGAAAAGCTGGGAGGCGGTAGAAGCGATCTTCGCTGAATGGGAAAAGCAGGAGATGCAGCCGGTTCCGTACTTGACCTACAAGCTGCTGCGCAAAATAGGCGCGGGCGAATATACGATACCGGAGCATCTTAAGGTTGACTATCTTTTTGTGGATGAGGCGCAGGACCTTACGGCCGCATCCCTCCGTGTCCTCAGGCTTGCCACCAGAAAAAGCATGATACTTGCCGGTGACGGCGACCAGTCAGTATACCAGCCGGGCTTCACGTGGAGCCGTGCCGGAATCGATGTGAGCGGGTATACGAGGACGCTCCACATAAACTTCAGGTGCACGAACCAGATAAACGCCGCCGCCGAAAGATACCGTGCGCTCATAAAGGGATGCGACGCGGACAACTCGCCCCAAACTTTCCGTATGGGGCCGCCGGTGGAGCTGCACGAGGATGCGACGGCGGACGCTTCTTTCGCCAAGATGGTCGGAACCGTGCGGATGTGCGTGGATTCACTGGACTACGAAGCGGAGAACATCTGCCTCATCGCACCGCAGACGAAGCAGTTGGACAAGCTGAAGTCACTTCTCAAGGACACTCTGGGCCTGGAAAGCGCGACCGTGAACTCTGACGAATTCGACTTCGCGAAACCCGGTGTCGTCCGCCTTGCCACCACCCAGAGTTGCAAGGGACTGGACTTTCCCGTCGTGCTGTTCTACATAGACCATCGCGCCCATTTTCTGGACGTGCTTGACGGGGACGTGGCGGACAAGATGAACCGCAACATGATATACACCGCGATGACCCGCGCTATAGAAATGCTCCACGTGTTCATGCCCGAGAAGGTCTCAGAAGGGCCGATCGGTGACCTGAAGAAAATCCTGACAGGCAGGGATGCGGAAAAAGACGAACGACAATAGGATATTCATTTTTATAAGATGGTTCATACCGTCCCGTGTTACAGCTGCGCCTCTATCCAGCGGGCCACGCCGTCATCCTCGTTGCTGCCGCAGATCTCGTCGGCGGCCTGCTTGACCTCGGCTATCGCGTTCTGCATCGCGATGCCCCTGCCGCACAGCTTGAGCATGCCGATGTCGTTGAAGTCGTCCCCGAAGGCCGCTATCCGCTCCGGCGGAATGTCCAGGCGGGTGCAGAGGGCCGCAATCGCCTTCTCCTTCGTCGCCCCGCTCCTGCTCAGCTTGTACCAGGGGATGTCGGAGAAGGGCAGGTAGTCCACGTTTTCAAGCCCGATGGCCGAGGCAATCTTGACCACCTTCTCCCGGTCGAGCGTCTGGATGCATATCTTCATGCCCGGTTCGGAAAAATCGGAGAAGTCGTTGAAGGTCCAGAACTTGTCGCCGAGCTCGTCCCTTGAGTTTGAATACAGGCCGCCCTCGTTGTCAACGGAAAGCACCGCATCGCCGCCCAGCACGTCAAATGCCGCCTGTATGATGGCGCGGACCTCGCCGACGGAGAACTCGCAGGAGTAAATCTTTTCTCCCCGGTAGAGCGCCATCCCGCCGCCGTTCGTGATGAAGATGTCGGGCGAGATTCCGTCCAGAAACTTCACGGCGTTCACCATGGCGCGGGAGGTGGAAATGCCGAAGAGGATTCCCTGCCCCTGCGCCCGCGTGATTACCTGCTTGGTGTATGCCGAGATCGTCTTGTCATCGTGGAACAGGGTTCCGTCCAGATCCGAAAGTATCAGCGATATGTCCGTCATGTTTTACAGTCCTTCTATCCAGCTGAAGAATTTGTCCAGCGTCTCGTTCTCTCTCCGGCTTTCCATGAACATCCCTGCGGTATACCAGGAATGCGTGTTCCGTTTGCCGGTGACCGGGTACAGCTCGCATCGGTTCCCGAGGGAGGAGGCCTTTTCCGCCATCCGTGTGGCGCACGCGTAGTCGATGAGTCCGTCATGCTCGCTCTGGATCAGCAGCATGGGTATGCCGCTCTTTTCCATGAGCGCGTACGGCTCGCCCTGCGCCCTGTCGTAGTCCTTCTCAAAGAGCTGGCCCAGGAGCGTCCGCAGGACCCAGCCCTGCCCCTCCAAAAAGCAGTAGGGGCCGCCGATTCCGATGTAGCCGATTATGTCAGAAACGTCAACGCCGTAGTCGGCCTGGACCTTCGGGCTGTAGCACAGGAGGGAGGACAGGTGGGCACCCGCGGAGGAGCCTGTGACCACGATCCTGGGGGAGGCAACACCCTTCTTTTTCAGGAAGTCAAGGGCGGCCTTGTATCCCGCGCATACGTCTTCTATCTGGGTGGGGTACTTGTTCTTGGGCGAAAGCTGGTAGCCGAGCGAGATGAAGGGGTATCCTGCCCCCGCGATGCACTGGCCCACGAAGTCGAACGCCCTGGGGGAACCGGAGTTCCAGCCGCCCCCGTGCACCCAGAGGACGGTCTTGTCCTGTGCGGCGCTTCCGGCCTGTGCCTGCTCCGCCAGCCCTCCAGACCCTGCCGGCTCATAATACAGGAGGTACTGGTCCTTGTCCTCCCCGAACGACAGACATTCCGGGACGATGGTTTTCTTTGCCCGGAGCATCCGCCAGAACAGGCCGAAGTAGCTCAGGCTTTCCCGCGTCGAGTCATTCATCCGAGGCTCTCCATTATCAGCCTGTAGGCGGCGACGACTTCTCTCGTCTTGTCGTTGGCAACTTTTTCCATGACATCCTTTCCTGCATAGCGGTCAGGATGATAGTAAAG
>CADBRC010000244.1 GCA_902796985.1 uncultured Spirochaetaceae bacterium | reverse complement strand
ACCATACGCAATGACCGGACGGCCGCAGGCCTGAGTTTCCACAGGGATTATGCCGAAGTCCTCCTGCGCACAGAAAAGCAGGGCCCGGCAGCGCTGGAGATATGATCTGACCTCATCATCGCTTATCCGTCCGGTGAAGCTGATGTCAGCCCCCGTAAAGGATGCAGCGAGCTTTTTCAGCTCCTTTTCCTGTCCTCCGCTGCCTATGACGACAAGCTTCCGTCCCGTCCGGCCGCATGCTTCAATCGCAATGTCGAGCCGCTTGTAGGCGACCATCCGGCTGAACGCGAGGTAGAAATCCTCGTGGGGGAGGCCATTCGGCGTAAGCGAGACGGTATTCACCGGGGGGTTCACGACCACGGATTCCCTTCCCCAGAACTTCTTTATGCGGCGGGCTATGTAGGCAGAGTTTGCTACCAGGCAGTCCGGCCTCTGGCTGGATGTGTAGTCCCACTGCCTCAAAGCCGGAATCCAGCGTTTCATGAAGAGGCGGGTCAGGAAACCCGAGCGGGCATAGTAGTCAAAGTACAAGTCCCAGGCATAGCGCATGGGACTGTGGATGTAGGCAATGTGGGGGCTGTCCGGCCGTGTGATGACACCTTTGGCACAGGAGGATGACGATGAAAGCACCAGATCGTAGCCCGTCAGGTCGAATTCCTCCCATGCCCCGGGCATAAGGGAGAGCATCTTGGTGTACAGCTTCGTCGCCATCGGAAGCCGCTGCAGACGGGATGTGTGGACTTGCTCCGGCGGAAAGAAGCGGGACATCTTCTTTTTATTGTAAACGAGGGTGTAAATGTCCGCCCCGGGGTACATGACGAGCAGCTGCTGCAGCACCCGCTCCCCTCCCCCGTAGTTCACGAGCCAATCGTGGGTTATCGCGACTTTCATCTTGCACCCTCTCCTTTCCCGACAATCTCGATTCTGCCCGCATGGGGAAGGAACCTTGTGACGATGAGCACGAGTCCCGAAGAAACGAAGAGGAAAAGGAGAACGAAAAGGGCACGGATTCCGTCCGCGGACCTGCCGTCAAAATGAGAGGCAAAAGGCCCTGCAACAAAATAGCCCGCTATGGCAGAGATGAACGGAAAAAGGAGTGAGAACAGGGCTTCCAGAGCCTGCCTCCTCCGCTTCGGTTCTATGAAAACGACATCGCCCGCTTTCAGGGGAAAGCCCTTGGGGTTGGAAACAGAAACGGACTCCTGCCTGTTGCCGCATGACGCGGAGCATGAGGCACACTCGAGCTTCGAGACCGGAAGGACAGAGACGGAGCCTGCCTCTGCCGAAAGTACAACCGCTGTCCTGCTCATCCTTTTCTAGGAAGCCCCTTCATCTTCTCGTTACAGATTTTCGCCCCTGTATAATTACCAAGCTCCTCGTAGCAGTCGCGAAGGTTGTAGAGGGCATCATAGTAGTAGGGGTTTATGATAAGGGCATTCTCGAATGCCTCACTCGCCGTCTGATAGTCGTCCTGATTGAAGTAAAGGACACCGAGCGTGTTCCAGAGCCGGTAGTTGTCCTCATTCAAATCCAGCCCCATCGTCGCGTACCCGAATGCCGCCGGAATATCACTGCACTCATAGCAGATGGTCGCAAGAGTCTCTATGACCTCATCGTCCGTGGGGTTTATGCAGAAGGCATGCTGTATGGCCTTGCGGGCATCCCTCAGGTCACCCGCGTCCCGGTAGGTCAGCGCAAGATTGAACCAGAGCAGATAATTTTCCTTCTCTATGTTGATTGCCCGCATGAAACAGGCTATAGCTTCCGTATAGTCACCTTTGGAGGCAAGTTTTATCGCCTGATTGTTCAGGATTTCGCTGTTCTCTCGCATGGCTTTCGATCCTCCATGCTTAGAATATAGCAGGAATCATAGAATAAAACAAGTTGCAGATGCTGGAGGCAGTATGGTTTTCCTTGCCGAACAAATCCGTAAACGACGCGCAACCGTCCTTTATGAAGGCTATACCCCGCTCCCGGGCGTCCGCAATGACACCTGCCTTCTCCAGAAGAGCTATCGCTTCCTCGACGGCAGGGCTTTCTATCCCCTCTTTTCCCGCACGGAGGAAGCAGGCAGACAAGGCAGCACTCTCCCTGGAAGCAGGCCCGTACTTGTCCACAAAGAGCAGGACAGGAAGGGACCGTTTGCCCTCCACGATGTCATCCCCCCGCTTCTTGCCGGGGTTTCCCGTCGTCAGGTTTATCACGTCATCGATAATCTGGAAGCCTGCCCCGATATAAGAGGCTGTCTCACCCGCCATGCGCACGGGCTCTCCCTCCGCTCCCGCCGTCAGAAGCCCGGTTTTGGCAGCAAGGGATGCGAGCGTCCCGGTCTTGTTCCGTACCATCGCGATGTACTCGTCCACCGCCGGGAAAAAGGCTTTATCCGTATCCCCTCCGGAAGCCCGGTGCCAGGCAATGTCCATCGCCTGGCCGAGGTGAAGGCGGCGGAGCTCCATCGCATAATTTTTGTACAGCAGGAGTTTCTGCCCGTCGGAAAAGGACAGGCTGTCTATGCAGGTCGCCGCCTGAAAGTAGAGCCATGACCCGGCGTTTATGGCGGTGTCCAGCCCCCAGGTTATGTAAGCGGCATCCTTGCCCCGCCTTGTCGTAGAGGAATCCTCAATGTCATCGTGAATCAAGCTCGCCGTGTGGATGAATTCGACCAGGGGAGCCAGATGGTAGGCAGCATCAAGGGCAGGAGAATCAGCGGAAACAGCATCTCCGTTCCTTTCCTGCCAGGCCTGGGCGCAGAGGACGAGCAGCAGGGGCCGCCAGCGCTTGCCCCCCAAATCGACCAGCTCGCGGCAGGGCCCGATGAGGGGCTGCCAGTGGGAGGCATTCACGGCGGGAAACTCTTTTCCAAAAGAAAGCTGCGGCCACTCAGCTTCCTGCGTCCCGTCTGATGAACGGGGAAGCGAGACATCTATCTCCTGTTCTATCCGCCTCAAATAGGGCAAAAAGCACTTGTCCATTCGGCTATCAGACATCAGCCGTTCAGGTGCGCAGAAACAGTGCTGTTGATTTCCTTCGCCATGTTCTCCAGGCTGACCTGCTTCTGCACCGCCCCAAGCTCAAATGCAGCACGGGGCATACCGTATACGATGGAAGACTTCTCGTCCTGACCGAGCGTCCATGCACCCTGCTTGCGCATCTCAGCAAGCTGGGCAGCACCGTCACGTCCCATTCCCGTCATAATCACGCCCAAAGCCCGGTTCTGGTAAATCTTGGCAACGGACTCGAAGAGCACATCGGCAGACGGCCTGTGCCCGTTGCGGAGGTCCTCTTTGGAAAGACGGATGACATTGCAGAGCGTAGACTTCTCAACCTTTATATGGTAGTCGCCCGGGGCAATGTAAATCTGTCCGGGGTGAATCAAATCACCGTCCTCAGCCTCCTTGACATCAAGCGGGCATATACGGTTCAGGCTCGCCGCAAATTCCTTGGTGAACCCTGCGGGCATGTGCTGCACGACCAAAATGGGGCGCGGCAGCTTGGGATCTATCTTGGCAAAGACTTCGCGGAGGGCGTTGGGTCCGCCCGTAGAGATTCCGAGCGCAATTATGTCGATGGGACCACCCTTGCGCACCGGCTCTATTACGGCAGGTTCCTTGTTTTTGCTCGGGAAGAGGGTCTTGGGAAGCGGAGCCCCCGTCGTGATGGACACGGAGGGCTTTATCTTGTCGGCGATACCTTCTTTCTTTGCTGCGGATTCCGCTTCCTTGAGCTTTGCCTCGTGCATGAAGAAGTCTACGGGGTAGACGTCCTTGCCCTTACGGACCGCATAGCGGCGGCCATAAGAAGCTATCATCTCCACGAGGTCTCCGCCGACGGAACTGATGTTGCTGGAGACGGAACCGGAAGGCTTGGTTATGAAGTCGCTTGCGCCAAGTTCCAGACACTGCATCGTCACCGACGCACCCTTGGTCGCAATGGACGAAAGGACTATGACAGGGATGTCGATTCCCTGCTTCTTGCGCTCCTTGAGGAACTCTATGCCGTTCATCTCCGGCATCTCTATATCAAGTATTATTATATCAGGCTGCAGGGCCGGAATTTTCTGGAGGCAGAACTTCCCGTTCATCGCCGTCCCGACAGTATGCAAGCCCGTCGTCGAATCAATCATGCGCGAAATAAGGTTGCGCATCAATGCAGAGTCATCACAGATAAGTACCTGTATGTCTTCCATAAAAAATCACCCCTCTTTGAAATCCCGGAAAAACGCCGGCTACTCCTCTTTCTCGTACAGACATGCCCACTGGGTCTTCAGGAACTTGAACTTGGTGTCCATGCCGAAAAGGCTCTCCGAGTGGCCTATGAAAAGGTAGGAGTGTTTTGCCATGGAATTCCAGAAGCGGTCTATCGTTGACTTCTGGGCCTCCTCATCGAAGTAAATCAAGACATTGCGGCAGAAAACGATGTCCAAATCCCTGACGCCCGAATCATACGCCAGGTTGTGGTAGTCAAAGTGTATGCAGGACTGAAGCTCGGGCTTGACCTGATATCCGTCCGGCGTCTTGGAGAAAAAGCGGTCCAAGTAGTCCTGCGGGATTCCCGTTATGCGGTTGTTCTGGTAAAAGCCCTGTCTTCCGACCATCAGGGACTTGAGCGAGATGTCGGAGGCCTTGATGCTGAAAGTATACGGGGCAGGAAGCTTGTCCTTGAGCAGCATTGCTATCGTATACGGCTCCTCTCCGGTAGAGCAGCCCGCGCTCCAGATGTTTATCCTTGTCTGCCCGCTCTTCTTCTTGTCCTCGATGACATGGGGAATCACATAGTTTATCAGCGCATCAAAATGCGGCTGGTTCCTGAAGAAACGGGTAAGGTTCGTCGTTATGCTGTCCAGAAAGAGCTTGAATTCCTCCTGATCAGACGTGACCATCTTATAGTAGGTGTCCACATCGTCGAGCTGCTTCTCCCGAAGGCGCTCCTTCAGGCGGCTGTCCAGTATGGAACGGTTCGTATCCGAAAACGTGATGCCGCTTGACTTGTAAATGAGGTCGCGGTACATATTGAACTGTGAATCGTTAAGCAAGTCTGCCATATCTTTCATTATATACCGCAATTGAAAAAATGTAAACAATTTTCCAATTTTCCGCCCCATGCAGCAGACAGCAGCAGGACTCTCTTGAACAGCCGTCTCCCTTGTGCTATTATCTTCCGCGATGAAAGGCAAAAAGCAGAACGTAATCGACTATTCCTTTGAGATGCAGCAGAGGAGGCAGAAACGCATAAACACGGCCCTTGCCCTCCTGCCCGGCATATTCATCTTCCTCACCCTCTTTCTGAACCTTGTCCTCTTTCCCATACACATCAAGTCCGACACCATGGAGGACAGCCTCTCCAAGGGAGGCATAGCATTCGTGTGCCCCCTGATGAAAAACCCGGAACGGGGGGATCTGTTCTTCATATCGCGCATGGACGGCCGCAAAAACAGCTTCGCCAAGGCTGCCATAGACTCTCTGGTACGCTTCTTCACCCTGCAGAAAATCTCGCCTTTCTCCGAGAGCGACAAGATAAGCGGACAGCCCTTTGTCCGGCGGGTGATGGCCCTGCCGGGCGACAGCGTCTACATGAAGGACTTCGTGCTCTACGTCAAGCCGGCTTCAAAGGACCTCTACCTGACGGAATTCGAGCTTGCCGACAAGAACTACAACGTCCAGATTTTCTCAATTCCGGCAGAGTGGAACAACGTCGGGGTCTCCGGAGAACTTGCCGAGCGGACGCTCGGGGAAGGCGAATACTTCGTACTGGCGGACAACCGGGTGGAATGCCTGGACTCAAGGCAGTGGGGACCGGTAAAAAGCGGAAGACTGATGGGCCGGGTCCTGCTCCAGTACTTTCCCTTTAACAACATCAAGGCTTACTGAGATTTGCCTGTTTCCAAAAGCCTCTACGTCCATATACCCTTCTGCAGGTCCAAATGTGCCTACTGCGATTTTTTCAGCCGCGGGAAGAGCAGCGGGGTACCGGAAGACTACCTGGACGCACTTCTGAATGAAATTTCCTTCCATAAATACACTTCCTGTATAGACAGTTTCAAGACGGTCTACGTGGGGGGCGGTACGCCCAGCCTCCTCTCCCCTGCCCAGCTGTCCGCCCTCCTGCAGGCAGCATGCTCCGGTCTCACGCCCCCCGATGAAGTCACGGTAGAGATGAATCCCGAAAGCCTTTCGGAAAGACTTCTGGAAGCCTTCTCCTCCTGCCCCGCAAAACGGAGGCGGCTCTCCCTTGGCATACAGAGCCTGAACGAAAGCGCCCTCACCAGCGTCGGCAGGAACTGCAGCCCGTCCACGATACAGGAATCGCTTGCGCGCGTAAGGCAGTTCTGGCGGCATGAACTGTGCCTGGACCTCATAGCCGGGCTTCCCTGCCAGACCACGGAGGAGTTCACGAACTCCCTGAAAGCATGCATCTCTTACGGCCCCGACCACCTGTCCCTCTACAGCCTGACCGTCGAAGAAGGCACGCCCCTGCACGGGAGCATCCTCAGGAAAGAGACAGTCTGGGACGAGGACGAGGCAGACAGGCAGTGGCTTGCAGGCAGGGAGATTCTGGAACAAGCGGGCTATGTCCAGTACGAAGTCTCCAACTTTTGCAGGGAAGGACATAAAAGCCGGCACAACCTGGCATACTGGAGGCAGGAGGACTACATAGGGGCCGGAAGCGGGGCGACCGGCAGCATATACTCCTTCTCGGGCGGCTGCGGCTTCCGCTGGACGAACACGCAGGACATCAGGGCATACACGGACTTCTGGAAGGACGGAGACACGAAGGATGCCCCGATGATTCCCCGGGAGACAGAAGAGCTGCCCTTGGAGACCGAAGAATACGAGTTCCTGATGATGGGCCTGCGCTCCACAGAAGGAATAAGTTCCGCCGAGTACAGACGGCGGTTCTCCGCCGTAGCCCCCTGGAAGGGGGACCTGAGGGCACGGCTGGGCGTGGACAGGGGCGCATGGGAACGATTCTCCTCCCAGAAAGGGATTGCGGAAGGATGCAGGTGCCGGAAGGAAGATGACGGCGAAAGATACTGGTTCACGGGCAAGGCCCTCTCCTTCCTGAATACTTTTTTGAGGCACTTGACTTAATAAGGAAAAACAAGCATAATGGAGCGTAGAAATTTTAAGGAGTCCTATCGTGCCTTGTGGTAAAAAACGAAAGCGCGCAAAAATCGCGACACATAAGCGGAAGAAGATGCTTAGGCGGAATCGGCATAAAGCAAAGTAAGCTTGTAGCGGTTTTT
>CADBRC010000243.1 GCA_902796985.1 uncultured Spirochaetaceae bacterium | reverse complement strand
TCTGCCGGGAATACTCGTCCAGACAGAAATGGCTGAAGGGAATGTACTGCACGTCCGGGTTCATCTTGCCCGCGTCGGGGTCTGACCACTGGATGTCAATGACGACGTACTCCCAGCCGAATTCCTTCAGGTTGGCCGCCATATAGGCGGCGTTCGCCTTCACCTGCTCCTCATTGACCATCGTATTGTAGTAGTCATAGGAATTCCAGCCCATCGGCGGGAGGGGGGCGGCATCGTTCTTTGAATACATAAAAGACCTCTGTTCTCAAATAACAAAAAAGGCACCGGCACGAACGGCCGATGCCCTGTTCACAAAAAATGACCTGAAGGCTTACTCAACCCCGGCGCTCACCATGGGGAAAGTGGAAATGTAATGCCACTTCGTCCAGTCGGGAGCGAAATCAATCTTCATCGGGGGCTTGGGCATCATGGGCAGGACGAACTTGTAGTCGCGGTGGGTCTCGTCGCAGCGGAACTGGAGTACGACGGACTGGTTGCCCACGCCGCCAAGCTCATCGCTCTCAAGAGAGGTACGGATGTTCTTCATGTTGCTCTCATCGAACGTGAAGATGACGGCACCCGTACTGTGATAGGAAAGGACAATCGTGTTGTTGGTCTTGAAAGTCCAGTCCGCATCATAGGTCTCATCAACCCAAGTTCCCCTCAGTGCAGAAGGGAAATCAAAAGCAAAGGCACCGGCGATGCTGACGACCGCGACGGCAAACAAAGCAAGAAGCTTTTTCATCTTTTACTCCTATTAAGAAAAGTAGTTCTTCTCCGATTGGAGTAAGTATAGCACATTTCCGGCCTTTGTACAGATTATTTTTTATTTTTTCCTCATTTTTTTCACGGATGCGCCGATAGAAGCTCCGCCCTCAGCCCTGCTGCCGAACGGAAGAGAACCGAACGGATTCCGAGCGATGCGGCGGCATCAACGTTCTCCTGCCGGTCGTCGGTAAACACGGCGTCCTTCGCCTCCACCCCCTCGGCAGTCAGGATAATCCGCCAGAAGTCCGGGTCAGGCTTGGAGACCCCCATCAGGCAGGAGGCATAGGTCTGGTCGAACAGGGCGTAGTCCCCGTGCTCTATGTGGTTCTGGTAGTGGCTCTCTATCGTATTCGTCCCGCAGACCACGCGGTTCCCCCCGGCACGCAGCTCCTGTATAAGAGACCGCACCTCCTCGTCGACGACCGGATGAAACAGCCAGTGCAGCCAGTCTGTCTTGATGTCCAGACCGGACCGCCGGGAGAATTCCTTCCAGAACTCCTTCGCACCGATCTTGCCGTCCCCGGCGAGCAGGAGCAGGTCATCCTCCTTACGGCCGCCGCGCCCGCAGTAACGCAGGTAGTCGGCCTCGCTGAGTCCCAGCACAGAGCATATCCTGGGCCGGGGGTTGGCATCGTTGGTGACGACCCCGCCCATATCGAATATATAAAGCATTTGGCACTCCTATGCAAAAAATTCCGTCAGCTCGGAAAAACGGTCTATTCTGGCCGTATATGAACCGGCCGTTCCAAAGCCGTAGGCCGCCCAGATGAAGGGAACGCCGGCTTCCGCGCAGGCGTCGCAGTCCCCCTGCGTGTCCCCGACGTAGACCGGGGCAGCAAGGGAATTCCGCCGTATGACATCCCGCAGGTTGTCCGCCTTGCCCTTCCCCGTCCTGCCGAAGCACTCATAGTCCTTGATGCAGGCGGCGAGCCCCGTCTTGGACAGGGTAAGCTCAATGTAGCCGTCCTGACAGTTGCTGACGACAAAGACCGGAATCCGCCCGGACAGCTCCCGCACGCAGTCCCTGACCCCGGGATACGTTATGTCAGCCTCATTCGCCCTGAGCGCGAGCTGTTCCTCTTCGCAGCACAGCTTCATGAGAACGGACTGCTGGTCATCCGTAAGCTCCGGCCACAGGTCCCGGGCTATCACGTCCATCGTCTTGCCGAATTCCTTTTGCAGGGCACCTCCCGTGACTTCCCGGGCAGGGAGCCCCGATCTGGCTATGGCGTGATTCCAGGCTCCGGCAACGATGTCCGTCGTGTTCCAGATGGTCCCGTCAATATCGAGTATCAATGAGTCGAATCTCTTGTCAATGGGCATGATGGGGAACAATAGCACAAATACAAGAAAAAATAAAGCATTTTCTGTCCTATCCTTATAGACGAAAACGATTTTTTCCCTTATGTTTTGCTTTATCCACAAATTCCAGCAAAGAGGAAAAAGGAGTAAGCCATGAAAAAATTTGGAAAATGGATTGCGGTAATCATCGTCGTATTGGTAGCGATAGCCCTCGTAAACGGGACGGCATATACGATAAGTTCCAACGAGCGGGGAGTCCTCTCCACCTGGGGAGAGGCCAAGGAGGTCATGCAGCCGGGCTTCCACATGAAGTCCCCCATCGGACAGACCATAACCCGCCTGTCCATCAGTCCTAAGGAAATAAAGATCGTCATCGCCGTCGGTTCTGACGCGGCGGTCTCCAAAGACCTGCAGGAAATCGGCGTCACCTCCATCGTCAACTACAAGTACGACGAGGGCAGGATGCTCGACATCGTGAAGCGCTACCACTCCGGCGATGTTGACCGCCTGGTGCAGAACGCCTTCATCAACTCCGTCAAGGCGACCATCGGAAAGTATTCAATCAGCGAGCTGGTCCCCAACACGTCGGAGATCATCAAGCAGGTCAAGACCGACATGGAAAAGACCCTCAACGAGAACGATACCCCGGTTGACATAACCCAGCTCACGCTGGACAACTGGGACTGGCCGGATTCCTACAACGCCCGCGTCCAGCAGACCATGGAGACCGCCCAGCAGGTCAAGATTGCCGAGCAGGAACTCGCCATCGCAAACCAGAACAGCCAGAAGCAGGTCGTCGAGGCACAGGCAAAGCTTGAAGCGGAACGGCTGAACGCAGAAGCAGTTAAGGTTGCCGCCGAGGCAGAGGCAGAGGCCATGCGGACCAAGAACGCCGCAATCCAGGCAACCCTCGCCATCCAGCGGGAGACCTGGGCGCATGAAGAGAAGATGAGGGAGCTTGAGAAGTGGAACGGAGTCAAGCCGGGAGCCGTCGCGACCGAGCTTATCACCACGCCCCAGTACTCAGTCCTCTCCACAGCTGAACGCTAGACACAAAAAAAACGACCCCGGAAAGGGGTCGTTCTCAGAACATACATCAGCACATCAAGAACGGGAACTGCGGACAGCCTTCTTGAAGAGGGCGGAAAGCCCATCCTCCGAAATGCCGGAGGAAGCGGCGGCCGCATCCTTGTTCTCCTTCTGGATTTCCTCAAAGACCTCCTGACGGAAAACCTTGACGTTCTTGGGGGCCTCGACACCAATCTTGACCTGCTCGCCCTTGACTTCAACTATCGTAAGGGTGATGTCATTGCCGATCCTGATTTTCTCATCGACCTTGCGGGAAAGGATAAGCATTATTTGCCCTCCCCGGAAGCCAAGGCCTCAGCCACGTCGAACTTAATCGGCCATTTCTTGTCGTCCAGAATGACCTGCATTCCCTCGTGGCTCTTCTTGTTTATCACGAGCGGGCCGCGGAGGTTCGCCGTGATGTGCGAACCGTCGTTCGGCACCGTGATGATGGACATGAGCAGCACGTCGGCAGGATCCTGTATGCCGAGCTTTCCAAGCTCGGCGTCATCTATGTCGGCCTCGTAGTCCGGACATACGATGAAGGGATCCAGCAGGAGGAAGGCAAGATCCTTGTCCTCAAGCGACTGCATCCATATCAGGGGCTTCACGTGGCAGTCTATCAGGGCAAACCTGTGATAATCGGCAAAGCCGAAAAGTCCTGAAGGCAGCTGTATCATCTGCTCGTCAGAAACCTCGACCTTCCCCATTGTCTTTGTCTCAATCAGCATTACATTCCCCTAACCTGATCAGCGGATATAGTCCAAGAGGCTCGTGGAGTACATTTTGCCCGCGTTGCTCAAGGTCGCCTGGTTCACCAGCTCCAGCATCTTCATATCCGTTATCGTCTTGGTGATATCCACGTCCCCTTCCCTGCTGACCATGGCGGTCACGTTGAGCGCATTGACCTGTGAGCGGCTGATGTTGTTCTCCGCCCGCTCATAGTCGCTTCCCGTCTTGGCAAGGCGGGTCGTCATGTTGGAAATGCCTTCGTCGATGGAGCCGAGGACGCGGCCTCCGATGGCATCCTGATCGGCGGCATACATTGCGTCGCGCAGGGCTATCACCGTGTCAAACACCGAGCCGCCCGAGTAGACGACGTTCGTTCCCAGGTTATAGGGCGGCAGCTGGGACTTGTCCTTAATGAAGCCAATGTCCTCGAGCACCGAGCCGGACTTGTCCTCCAGCCACAGCTGGTGGGAGTCCGTCGTTTCCAGGTCCAGACCGTTGGTAATCGGGTCAATCCGCGCCTTGACGGCAGCCCCGCTGTCGTTTATCTTGGCGACGAGGGAATACACGTTGTCACCCCGGTTGACCCGAATCTCCACGCCGTCCACATTCATCACGCTGTCGGCAGAGCAGGTCCAGCCGGACAGGTCGCGCTTGCCCATGACACGCTGCGGCTCCGCCCAGAAGATGCGGTTTCCGCTGTTGTCCACCTGCATGTACTGGTTCTCGTCCACCTCGACGGAATTCAGGGAGATGTTTCCCTGATACTTGACTTCCTTAATCAGCGGCTCGTTCGCACCGGGCACGTTGCCCAAAAGCACGTCGAAAGCCTGGGTCTTGCTCCTCGTACCGGCGAAGAGGCTGTTGCCCTCCGGTCCGACGGCATTCGCGTTCTGAATCATCTCCTTGAGCAGCTCGTTGACCTCAGTCGCCATGTTCTTGAGGTCTTCCTTGCTGTTGGTACCGTTCGCGCCGCTGACAGCAAGCTCGCGGACCCGCTGCAAGATCTGGAGGTTGGAGTTGACGTAGCCCTCGCTGACCTTGAAGTTGTCCGCAAGAGTCTTGGCGTTCTTCTCGAACTGGTTCACGCGGGAAAGGTAGGACTGGTAGCGGACCAGGTGGCCCACCGCAATCGGGTCGTCGCGGAGGGAACCGATCCGGCTCTGGCTTCCAACCTGATTGTTCAGCTTGTTCTGCCTGACCTCCTGCTTCCTGAGGTAATACTGCGTGTCCATGTTGTTCATCTGAGAACTGATTCTGCCTGTAGCCATATCCTTATACTCCTTATTAAAACTCTCTGTTCTTATTCAATCCTGCAAGGCCCGGGACTTAGACCCCGATCCGGTTGATCAGCGTATTGAGCAGCTGGTCCTGCACGCTGATGAACTTGGCCGCAGCCTGATAGCCGTACTGGAACTTGATGATGTCCGCAAGCTCCTCGTCCACGTTTACGCCGGAAATGCTGTCGCGGAGGTCGCGGAGGTCATTCATGATGGCCTTCTGGCTCGCGAGCATGTTCTCAGCCTGCTCACCCTTCAGGCCTATCCTCGTTACCGTATCGGCGAAGTAGTCGTCGAAGGTGCGGTCGCCGCCGACCATCATCTTGCTGTTGCGTATCGCCGCAATCTCCACGGCGGCACGGCCGTCATCGGCATCGGCCCTGCCCTGGTTGTTCGCGAAGGCGGCCGCGACGGACTGCACGTCGGAGGTCAAAACCGGATTGACGACGATGTAGCCGGACGGATGCATTATCGGGGTGACGGCAAACTCAGCCCCGGCGAGGGAGTTCACCGCATCGGGCCGCTCCCAGTCGTAGGCTCCCGCCTCCCCGCTTCCTGCCAGGATGCCGGAATAGCCGGTCAGGAACATGCCTGAGTCCTCCACGTGGCGGATGACGAAGTCAGGGTTACCCATCTGCTCAGCCGTGGTCGCCTTGAGGACGAGCTTGGAATTCCTGTCCAAATATGCCTTGACCTCGCCGTCGCTGTCGTTGATGCGGTTCACCACGTCCTCGACCGTGTCCGTCGGGTAGTAGGTCACCGTTATGTCGCCGCTCTTGCCGCTGAAGGTCATCGTTCCGGCAAGGCCAATCTGCTCCTGCGGGCGCAGGGCGTTGGTTCCGGTAAAGCGGAAGACGTATGAGGAGTCCACCGCACCGTCGCCGTTGCGGTCATAGTTGCCGTTCGTATTCTCCACGAAGGGATGTTCGGTGAAGAAGTCCAGCCCGGTGACGTTGTTCTTGCCGATGGCGTTGCGGTGCACGTCGTTCACCAGGTCGGCGAAGTTCTGGGTCATCGTGTCCAGAGACTGCAGCTCGCTCCGGAGGTCCTTGTCGCGGAGCTCCACGAGTGCGCCGAGGGAGCCTCCCCTGAAGCTCGCGTCAATCTGGGTGTCGTGCCAGATGAGCTTTCCGTAGCCGCCGTTGTCCATGTCGGTCACGATGTCTATCGGGCGGGAAAGGCCGCCCTGCACGATCATCTGCCCGTCGGTGTGGACGATGAACTCGTCGGGATCGGAGCGGACGACGGTGACGTTTATCAGGTTGCCGAGCCGTTCCACGAGCAGGTCGCGCCGGTCCATGAGGTCGTTGGGGTTGTCGCCCATGCCCATGACGCGGACAATCTCCGTGTTCACCTCGGCAATCTGCCGGGTTATGTCGTTGACCTGCTTGACGGAGGCATCGATGTCTCCGTTGACCTGCTGCTGGATGGCAAGCAGGGACTTGTTGTTCTGCTGGATCGAGTTGGTCAGGCTCTCGGCGCGGGTGACGACCGCCTGACGGCAGGCATCGCTGCCCGGGTCGTTGGAAAGCTCCTGCCAGGCCTGCCAGAACTTGTCCATGTTCGTACGGACAGAAATCTCGTCAGGCTCGTTGTAGATCTGCTCGATCATCGAGTAGTAAGTGTCACGGGTGTTCCAGTAGCTCTCCAGATTGGTCTGGGCGAAGATGCGGTTGTCCAGGAGCTCGTCGCGGACACGGGTGACGGACTGCACGACCGTCCCCTGCCCCAGCTGACCGGGCAGCTCGGCCCGCTCCAGGTCTGGCCTGTCCAGGGGGTCCATGGCGGCGACGGTGACGCGCTGCCGGCTGTAGCCCTCGGTGTCGGCGTTGGAAATGTTGTGTCCCGCCGTCTGAATCTGCACGTTGTGCGCCATGAGGCTGCGCTTGCCAATCTCTATACCAGCGAATGTTCCTGACATCTTTCGTCCTCCGTTTCCCCGTACAGTGGCTCCCACCCCGGGCTTTCCTTATGAAAGAAATTTATCTTCTTCATGTATCGGAATATGGACAGGATATTATAAGGAGGAAATTGAAGGGATGTCAGGCTGCCGGGCGGGCCGGTCAGTTGGCGTTGCGGACAAGGCGGAAGAATTCAGTGGCAAAAGGAGGCTTGTCCTATTTTTCCTACAGCCTTGCTATCTCCTCGATAGAAAGGCCGGTAATCTGGGAAACCTGTGCTTGTGAAAGCCCCATAGCCAATGCATTTCGTGCTGCAGACCG
>CADBRC010000242.1 GCA_902796985.1 uncultured Spirochaetaceae bacterium | reverse complement strand
TATTATTGAATGAGAATTCGGGGTTCGCTGCTGCAGCAGCAGGGTTTGCAGCCGTGTCCGTTGTCTCCGTAGCAGGCGGAGAGGAAATCTTTGAGAACACCGAGGCTTTATCCTGTCTAGCCGCAGGCTCGGACGTCGGAGCGGGGGTTGCAGCTGCTGCCGGAGCGGAAGCTCCGCTCTTTCTGGGAGTGCTGCTTTCAGGTGCACTTGTTACGGGAGCTTGCACTGGTTTTGCAGCAGGCTCTGTTTTTGCCGGGACTTGTTCCGTCTTTGGAGTTTCAGGCTTGGATGCTGCTGTCTGAACTTGTTCCGTCTTTGGAGTCTCGGGTTTGGATGATTCTGTTTTAACCGGCTCGCTTTTGGGTGTTTCCGTCGCGGGCTGCTCTGCCTCCGGCTTCTTCTTCCCGAAGACGGACTCGCGGGTGTTCGCCCCATCGGCAAAAGCAAGGGAACTAAGGAGTGTCGCAAAGGCTGCCAGTTTCAGGATCTTCTTCATGTTTTCAGCCTCCTATTCCGACTTGTTTGTGCGCGATGAGCTGGATTTCTCGTCCAGAAGCCGCTGGAGCTGCGAGGCACGGAGCTTGAGCTCCAGGAGCTCCTGCTCGGTGATTCCCCTCCGGCTCGCTGAAAGCGACGTAGTACCCGCATCAGATGCTTTGGCTGGCTCGGCGACAGGTTCACCTGCAGGTTCTGCGGCCTTCCCGATGGATGCGGCTTCCTGCCGGGCACTGTCAGCCTCGGCTTTGTATGCCGCAGCCTCTGCCTTTGCTGCATCGGAATCAGCCTTGTATGCGGCCGCCTGCTCGCGGGCCGCTGCTGAGTCCGCCTGGGCTTTTGCCAAATCTGACCTGGCAGATGCGGCATCGGCTTTTTCCTGGGCAAGCTGGGCCTCCAGCTCGCGTATCCGTGCGTTCGCCGCGTCCAGCTCCTTACGGATGGTGGCGATGTCTGCACTCTCCATACCCTTGAGCTGCCGCTCATAGCTTGCCTTCTGCTCAAGGAACTTCGCGTTGTTCGCCTTGAGCAGGTCAAGGAGTTTCTGCTCCCGCTCCCGCTGGGCTATTGCGTCAATTTTATATTTCGCGTCCACGGCCTTCTTGTCGTCCGGGTACACGTCTATTATTCTCTGAAAAAGCCCCTCTGCCATCTGAAAGTTGTAATCCTCGTAGAAGCATTCCGCAATCCAGTAAAGGGCGGACGGGTAAACGGGGCTTTTGGGGTTTTCGTGGCAAAAGTCACTCAGGACCATGACTGCCTGATCGTTGTCCCCTTTGTAGTGGAAAGCCTTGCCTTTCTGGTAGTTGACGTTGGGCAGGAGGGGACTGTCGGGATATAAAGAAGCAAACCTGCTGCAGTCGCTTATGACCGAGGCATAGTCCTCGCAGTACATCTCGCTCATTATCAGCATGTAGTGCACGTCGCTGTTGCCGCTTTCTCCGGCAAGGGCCTCCCTGAGCAGGATTGTCGCATTGGCATAGTCCCTGCTGTTGTAGGCAGCGAGACCTTCCTCAAGGACCTGCTGCCAGTCGTCGGCATCATAAACTACCGTCTCGACGGGAATCTCCCGGTCCAGCACGGCTGCAGCATGAGAAAAAAAGGCTAGACACAAGCAGGCGGCAATGCAGACAGTGCGGGCCGCCCTCAGTTTGACCACTTCAACTCTCCCCTGAAGAACGAGGAACCTGACACAACGATGTCCGTTCCAGCATCAAGGAAGGACTGGAGAGTGTCCGGGTTCACCCCGCCGTCGACGGAAATAAGGAAGCTATGCTTCTTTTCCCTTTGAATATCGGCAAGTTCCTGGACTTTTTCCAGCGTATAGGGGATAAGTTTCTGCCCGCCCCAGCCGGGATTGACCGTCATGACAAGGACGATATCCAGGTAAGGCAGCAGGGGTGATATGCTCTGGACCGGGGTCGCCGGGCAGAGCGCGATTCCTGCCTTTTTGCCCGCGTTGTGAATCAGCTGCAGGCAGCGGTCGGCATGGCAGGTCGCCTCCTGATGGAAGGTGACGAAGTCTGCCCCGCACTCCAGAAATGCCTCTATGCAGGATTCGGGCTTCTCTACCATCAGGTGCACATCGAAAGGCAAGTCCGTCACCTTTCTGATTGACCGTATGACAGGCTCCCCGAACGTCACCTGGGGGACAAAGTGTCCGTCCATTACGTCTATGTGGACGAATGAGCCGCCTTTGTCAGCTATCATCTTCAGCGAGGAGGCCAAATTCGAAAAATCCGCAGAAAGCAGGGATGGCGAAAGGAAACGCTTTTCTTTCATACGCCCCATTCTAGTGAAACAAGCTGGGAATGTAAACGGTTTACAAAAGCCTGTTTTTATAATAAAATAACCTTATTATGGAAGAAAAAAACGTAGCTTTCACGGACGTTATCATCTTGGCGGGCGGAATCGGCGAGCGGCTCTGGCCCGCGTCCCGGCCCGACAGCCCCAAGCAGTTCATGTCCCTGCCGGACGGGGTGTCATTCATACAGTCATCGATTCTCCGCTCGCTCGCGCTCAAGCCGGACGGCAGAATCATCATCATTACGAAGCGGGATTTGCTGGAAAAGACTGCGGAGAGCATCAGGAGCCTTTATGGCAGGCTTCCGGCGCAGGAACAGGAAAAACTGCGGAAAGATATACTCATACTGACAGAGCCCTTCCAGCGGCATACAACCGCTCCCCTCGTCCTTGCCTCCCGGATGCTGGAGCTGTTGGACGGCAAGGAGCATACGCTGCTCGTGCTGGCAAGCGACCACGTAAT